>NZ_JBFAOO010000205.1:0-12840 GCF_040675265.1 Microbispora sp. NPDC049633 | reverse complement strand
CCGGCCGCGGGAGGCCACGCCGCCTGGGCGGAGCTGCGCGACATCCTCACCGACCTCGGCATGGCCGGGGAGCCGAGCGAGACGCCGCGCGCGCTCGGCCGCCGTATCGCCGAGCGGTACGCACCCGGGCCGCAGGCCGCCGAGTCGCTCGCCCGCGTCGTCACGTCGGAGGAACGGCTCAGGTACGCCCCCGCGCCTGCGGCGTCGGGCCCCGTCCCCGCGGACCTGCGCCGCATCAGGCGGGATCTGGCGTCGAAGACCTCACGGTGGCGGCGGCTGGGCGCCGCGCTGGTCCCGATGTCCGTCCTGCTGCGGCTGCGGTCGGCCGGAGAGAACGTGCTCGACGTGTTCGACCGGCTGGAGGGCCTGCGGCCCCGGCTCTGGCGGACAGGGCTCCGGCGGACAGGGCTCCGGCGGACGGGGCCCGGGCAGGCCGACGGGACATCGCCGGGACGCGGGACCGCCACGACGCCCGGGCGTCCCGCCGACTCCGGAGAGGACCGGACTCTGACCGGCGCCCGCCGCTGACCTGTCGCTCCCGTCACCCGGGCGCGTGGCCGCCGGGGTGACGGGGCAGCCGGGCGCGCGGGGAGAGGATTTCTCGCCGCATACGACTCGGTGGGCCCGCTTCGCGGGCCCACCGGCGGTGGCTCAGATGGGGATCAGTGCTCGTCGTGGCGGCGGCGCCAGCGCTCTTCCATGCGCTCCATGAAGCTCTGCCGCTGCTGGGGACGGCGGCCGCGCTCGCGGGACGGCGGGGAGTCGCCGAACCCGCTCATGCGTTTCCAGCTCGACAGGCCCCACAGACAGGTGGCCAGCATGACCACGAAGCCGGCGGCACCGAGCCAGATCTGGGCCGCGACGACGCCGACCATCAGCAGGACCACGCCGAGTGCGAAGCCTATGGAGGCCTTCACCAGGCGGCGCTTGTAGTGGCTACGCGGATTGCTGATCCGTACGGTGTTCGCCCACTTCGGGTCCTCGGCATAGAGGGCCTGCTCGATCTGGTCGAGCAAGCGCTGCTCGTGCTCAGACAGCGGCACGGCGCCTCCCAAGGACGGCCCCATTCAGGGGAAGACGGCAACGGACGACACGGGGTGTCCGAACCTCGCGGTCGGTTATCCCCAGAATACGAGGCCTCAGACGTAGGCGAAAGAAAACGTCCAACGCGGTCCAAACCGGAGGTGACGTCATGGACCTATTGGACCAAATGGACGGCGAACAAGCGACGCCGGTTTCACCGCGTCCGGGCCGAACCTGCGGGCCGCCCGGTCCATGGCCTGTTCGGCCTCCCGCCAGCCGGTCTCCCGCTCTCCCAGGCTTATCTGGCGGGTCGCCGCGGCGGCCGGGACCAGGTTCTCCACGCGTACGCCGACCAGTCGCAGCCGTACCCGCTCCAGCCCCGCAGCCTCGTAGAGCTCGCATGATGTGTCGAAAATCTCCTTCGCGACGTCGGTCGCCTCGCGCAGCGTACGCGACCTGGTGATGGTCGTGAAGTCGGATCGGCGGAGTTTGACGCTGACCGTGCGGCCGGCGTGCCCGCCGGCCCGCAGCCGCGCGGCGACCCGTTCCGACAGCCGCAGCAGCTCGCGCCTGATCGTCTCGGGGTCGTCGACGTCGTGCGGGAACGTCTCCTCGTTGCCGATGCTCTTGTCGGGCGCGTGCGGCACCACCCGTCGCTCGTCGCGTCCCCAGGCCAGGGCCGCCAGATGCGCGCCGACGGCGCCGAACTCACGCTGGAGCGTCGCCACCGGCACCTGGGCCAGGTCCCCCACGGTGCGGATGCCGAGCCGTACGAGGGCCTGCTCGGTGCGCTCCCCCACCCCCCACAGGGCGGCCACGGGCAGCGGGTGCAGGAACTCCACGACCCTGCCGGCCGGGACCACGAGCAGGCCGTCGGGCTTGCACTGGCGCGAGGCGAGCTTGGCCACGAACTTCGTGCTCGCCACCCCCACCGAGCAGGTGATGCCGTACTGCTCGGCGACCTGGGCGCGGATCGTCCTGGCGATGGCCGCGGGGCTGCCCAGCCTGCGGCGGGCCCCGCCGACGTCGAGGAACGCCTCGTCGGAGGCGATCGGCTCCACCTCGGGGGTGATCGACTGGAAGATCTCCATGACGCCGCGGGACACCTCGGCGTACTTGGCGTGGCGGGGCGGGATGACCGTGGCCTGCGGGCAGATGCGCCGGGCCCGCGTCATCGGCATCGCCGAGTGGACCCCGAACCGGCGCGCCTCGTAGGTGGCGCTGAGCACGACGCCGCGCGCGCCCGTGGCGCCGACGATGACCGGGGCGCCCCGCAGCTCCGGGCGGTCGAGCAGCTCGACGCTGGCATAGAAGGCGTCCATGTCCACATGCAGGATCGGGCAGCCGCTGTCGTCGACCGGCCCGTCCGGCGGAGGCGAGGGATCCCGAGGCAGCAGCTGGTTCCGGGACATGAGGTCACCCTACCCGAGCACCGCACTACCCGAACATGGTTTCTACTCGCGGTACGCGATGACGTGGATCTGGGTGGCGACGTCGCGGAGCACGGGGTGGGTCGCCGCCGCCCGTTCCAGCGCGACCAGGCCGTCGGGATCGCTCTCGGCGAGCATGCCCGGGACGAGGTCGGCGAAGATCCGCACGCCCTGCACGTCGCCGACGGTGAACCCGGCCGCCTCCAGCAGCGCCGCCAGCGTCTCCCGGGAGAAGCGGCGCGGCGTGGGATCGCGGTCCCCCCAGCGGCCGGCCGGGTCCGACAGCACCCGGCGCGCCTCGTCGAAGTGGCCGGCCAGCGAGCGGTGGACGGCCGCGGCGACCGAGTTGGCGGCCAGCACGCTCACCACGCCGCCCGGCCGCAGGATGCCGCGGACCGCGCCCAGCGCGCCCGCCGGGTCCTCGACGTACTCCAGCACGCTGTGGCACAGCACCAGGTCGGCGCTGCCGGGTTCGAGCAGGTCGCCGAGATCGGCGGCGTCGCCCTGCAGGCCCTTCACGCCGACTCCCGTCTCGGCGGCGCGGCGCTCCAGCGCGGCCAGCGAGTCGGGCGTCGGGTCGACCACGGTCACGACGTGCCCGAGCGTGGCCAGCGGCACGGCGAAGCCGCCGGTGCCGCCGCCGGCGTCCACGATGTCGAGCGTGTCGCGCCCGGTGGCGGCCGTCCGCTCGGCCAGGAGCGCGCGCAACGCCTCCCAGACGACGGCGCGGCGTGTGGCGTCACGCACTTGCGGCCTCCCTGTCGGGGCTGTCGGTCCGCCGGGCGGTGCCGAGGGCGGTGGGGTTCAGAGCGAAAGCGAGGGCTTGAGCTGCTTGAAGCGGGCCAGCAGGCCGTTGACGAACTGCGGCGACTCGTCGGTCGACAGCTCCGCGGCCAGGTGCACCCACTCGCTGATGACGACGCCCTCCGGGACCTCCTCCGACCACAGCATCTCGTACGTCCCGCCGCGCAGGACGTTGCGGTCGACGGCCGGCATGCGCTCCAGCGTCCAGCCCTCGGCGTACGTCGAGATCAGCTCGTCGATGCGCTCCAAGTGCCGGACCACGCCCTCGACGAGGAAGGAGGTGTACTCGTTGACCGGAGGGTCCGACCGCTCCACCCGCTCGGCGAGCACGTCGAGCGGGCTCACCTGCCGGGCCTCCGCCTCGAAGAGGATGTCCAGCGCGCGGCGGCGGGCCTTCCCCCGAGCCGACACGTCAGGCCCGACCGAGGTACTCGCCGGTGCGAGTGTCGACCTTGACCTTCTCGCCGGTGGTGATGAAGAGCGGGACCTTGATCTCCGCGCCGGTCTCCAGTGTGGCGGGCTTGGTGCCGCCGGTGGAGCGGTCGCCCTGCAGGCCCGGGTCGGTGTGCGAGATGGTCAGCTCGACGGCCGCCGGGAGGTCGACGTACAGCGGGTTGCCCTCGTTGAAGGCGACGGTCGCCGTCGTGTTCTCCAGCATGTAGTTGGCGGCGGTGCCGACGACCGAGCGCGGGATGTTGACCATGTCGTAGGTCTCGGTGTCCATGAAGACGAAGTCGTCGCCGTCGAGGTAGGAGTACTGCATGTCCCGCTTGTCGACGTTCGCCACGTCGACCTTCACGCCGGCGTTGAAGGTCTTGTCGACGACCTTCCCGGACAGGACGTTCTTGAGCTTGGTGCGGACGAACGCGCCGCCCTTACCCGGCTTGACGTGCTGGAACTCGACAACGGCCCACAGCTGCCCATCGTCGAGCTTGAGCACGAGTCCGTTCTTCAGGTCGTTCGTCGTCGCCACGTAGCGTCTCCCGCGTGCGGCTGCCCTACAGGACGAGCAGCTCCTTGGTGGTCAGTGTGAGAAGCTCCGGCCCGTCACCACGCGTGATCAGCGTGTCCTCGATGCGCACACCGCCCCTGCCCGGGAGATAGACCCCCGGCTCGACGGTGATCGGAACTCGATCCTCTAGTCTACCGGTCCTGCCAGGGCCCAGGAACGGCAGCTCGTGGATCTCCAGCCCGACCCCGTGGCCCAGACCGTGGCCGAACCGCTCGGCCTGACCCGCTTCGGCGATGACCTCGCGCGCCGCGGCGTCCACCTGGCCCGCCGTCGCCCCCGGCCGTACGGCGTGGCGGCCCGCGCGCTGGGCCCGCCGTACGAGGTCGTAGAGGTCGCGCTGCCACGATGCGGGCGGGCCCACGGCGACCGTGCGGGTCATGTCGGCGTGGTAGCCGTCGTAGCGGGCGCCGAAGTCCATGGTCACCAGGTCTCCCCGCTCGATCGGCCGGTCGGAGGGCGAGTGGTGCGGGATCGATCCGTTGGGGCCGCTCGCCACGATGGAGTCGAAGGCCGGCTTGTCCGCGCCGAGCTCGACCATGGCGGCCTCCAGCCACCGGGCGACCCGCCGCTCGGTGACACCGGGGACGATGCGCTCCACGACCAAGGAGAACGCCTCGTCGGTGATCGCGCAGGCGCGGCGCAGCGCCGCGATCTCCCCCTCGTCCTTCACGGCTCTGACGGCCTCCACGAGGCCCTCCACCGGCGTGAGACCGGGGTGCGCGGCGGCGAGCCGCCCGAACTGTCCCACGGGCATGTGGCCGGCCTCCACCGCGACCCGCGCGGTGTCCGGTACGCGATCGAGCAGCACCCCCGCGACGTCGCGGCCCTCGATCACCTCGACGCCCTCGCACACGGCCTCGGCCGTCTCCAGATAGCGCGAATCGGTGGCGAGCGCGGCCTCGCCCGTCGCGGTGACGAGCACGGCGGCGTTGGAGCTGGCGAGGCCGGTGAGGTAACGGACGTTGACCGGCCAGGTGACCAGAACGGCGGCCGTGTCGTGCCCGGGGAGTGCCGCGGCCAGCCGCGCGCGGCGAGATGCGTGCGTCACGCCCCGGACTCTACGCCCGCACGGGCGCTCCTGATGCGCCGGCCGGTCACGCCGTTTCGGCGCTGAGGACCCGCGCCACGGACCGGCGGGCCGCCAGGCGTGCGGGCAGGGCGGTGAACGCCGCCGTCGCCGCGAGAGTCGCGAGTGCGGCGCCGAGCAGCCAGGCGGAGGGTGGTTCCACCGCGTTCCCGGCCGCGAAGAGCGAGAGCAGGCCGGCGCCCAGAGGAACGCCGAGGACGGCGCCGGGCAGGCTGGGCAGGAGCTGGGCGGTGGACAGCCCCGCGGTGATCTGTCCCGGGGTGGCGCCGAGCGTACGCGCGATGGCCATGTTCGCCCGCGCCTCCATGGCGGTGGTCCAGGTGAACGTGACGGTGTTCACGACGGCGAGCGCGATCAGCAGGACGGTGACGGCGAGCATCAGCCGGCGGTCGTGCTCGCCGCGCAGGTTGGGCAGGGCGGAGGAACCGTCCAGGCCGTAGCCCCTCTCCGGCTGGGCGTGGAGGGTCAGCAGGGCGACGAGCGCGATCACCGTGGTGGCGGTGGCACACGCCTGCAGCACGGCGCGGCCCGGCCGGCGGGCGGTCAGCCGCAGCCCGAGCAGCAGCGGTGTGGGCAGCAGAGCGGACAACGCGGTGAGCCAGGGCCGGTGACGGGGCTGGTGCGCGGTGGCGGACAGCGCCGTGACGGTCGCCGTACGCATGGCCCGCAGCGTGGGACGCAGCGTGGACAGTACCGCCACGGCCACGGCGAGGGCGGTCGCCGTGGCGACGGTGGCGCCGCCGGGCCCGTACGCGTCGCCGATCCGGCTGGCGGTGGGGCTGGCGATGGCGGGCACGGTCAGGCGGGCGATCACCAGCCCCAGCGCGTCGCCGGCCAGCGCCAGAGCCAGGTACTCGGTGAGCAGGACGGCGGCGATCAGACCGGGAGCGGCGCCGACGGCCTTGAGCAGCCCGGCCCGGCGCGTCCGCTCGACGGCGCGTCCCGCGGCCAGCGCCGCGACTCCGGTGACGGCCAGGAAGCCGAGCAGCCAGCTGCCGACGACCAGGATCGGCTGGCTGTCTCTGAGGATGACCATGTCCTGTGTGGCGGTGAACCGCCACGAGTGGAAGTTGATCCTGATGTCGGAGGCACGATGGGCGTGGCGGAAGGCGTCGGCGGCGGCGGGGTCGCGCAACTTGAGGTCCAGGGCCGAGCTCACCGGGAGATCTTCGGACGACGCCAGTGTCCGGGCGTCCGATCGGGTCATCCAGGCCAGGCCGCTGTAGTCGCTGGGGCCGCCGCCCGGGCCGATCTGCGCCGCCCAGGGATAGATGGAGGTGGCCGCGGTGACGGCGATCCCGACGACGGGGTACGACCGGCCGGCGATGGTGACGTGGTCGCCGACGCCGACGCCCAGCGCGGTGGCGAAACCGCGTTCGAGGACGGTGCCGCCGGAGCGTACCCACTGGCCCGAGGTCACCAGCGGCCGGTTGACCGCGCCGGGCGTCTCGGCGAAGCCCTGCACCACCACCGGGGACGAAAGGGAATCGCGCGTGGTGAGGTCGGCGTAGACGATGCGATAGGGACCGTGGTGGGCGACCACTTCGGGAGCGTCCGCCAGCGAGGCCAGGGCCGAGGTCACGGCGGGCCCGGTGTCGCCGGAGAGCGCCACCACGTCCGGCCCGGCGGTGGCCGCGCGGGTCTGCTCGTACAGCGCGTCGCTCACGCCCCGCAGGGACAGGCCCAGCGCCATCGTCGCGGTGGCCAGGGTCACCGCGAGCAGGAGCATCGCGGCCTGGGCCCGGTGCCGGCGCATGTCGGCCAGCACCAGACGCACGACGAGCACGACGGAGCCCACGGCGTTCAGCCCTCCAGCCCGATCAGGCCGCCGAGCCCGCCGAGCCGCCCGGTGCCGGTGCCGGCCAGCCGGGTGTCGTCGACGAACATCCCGTCGCGCATCGAGACCAGCCGGTCCGCGGTGGACGCCACCCGTTCGTCGTGCGTGACGATCACGAGGGTCTGCCCCGCGGCGCGCAGGCCTTCGAAGATCCTCAGCACGTCGAGGGTCGCCGCGGTGTCGAGGTTGCCGGTCGGCTCGTCGGCGAGGACGACCAGCGGGTCGTTGACCAGCGCGCGGGCGACCGCGACCCGCTGACGCTGCCCGCCCGACAGCCGCGACGGCAGGTGCCGGGCGCGGTCGGCGAGCCCGACCCGCTCCAGCAGCAGGCCCGCGCGGCGCCTGGCCTGGCGGCGCGAGCACCCCGCCAGCAGCGCGGGCAGCTCCACGTTCTCGGCCGCCGACAACTCCTCCACCAGATGGAAGGCCTGGAAGACGAACCCCACCGTCCGGCGCCGCATGCGCGCCAGCGCCCGCTCGCTCAGCGTGTCGATGCGCCGTCCGGCCATCCACACCTCGCCACCGGTGGGCCGCTCCAGGCCACCGAGCAGGTGCAGCAGAGTCGACTTCCCGCAGCCGCTCGGTCCCATCACCGCCAGCGTCTGTCCCTGCGGCACCTCCAGGTCGACCTCGTCCACCGCGCGGACCCGGCCCTGCCCCTGACCATGCGTCTTCACCAGGCCGCGGGCCCGGACCACGGCGCTCGGCACGTTCATCCGCCCTCGATTCCGCGGTCGGCTTCGGACCAGGCCCGCTCGCAGGCATCCAGCCAGCGCAGGTCCGCCTGCAACCGCAGCACGACCCCTTCCAGCAGCAGACCGGCGCCCGAGCCCGCCGGCTCGGCCAGCGCCGCCTGCTGCGCCTCACGCAGGTGGCGCAGCAACTCCCGGCGCTGCGCCGCCACCAGCTCCACCGGGTCGGCCAGCCTGTCCGCGGCGGCGGCGGCGAGCTTGAGATGGAACTCCGCCAGGTCCGGTTTCGGCCAGCCCACCTCGGCCAGCCAGGCCGCCACGCGTTGCTGCCCGGCCGGCGTCAGCGCGTAGACCTTGCGCTCCGGCCGCTCGGGCAGGCCGTCCGCCCGCTCGCAGACGACCAGCCCCGCGCGCTCCAGCCGGGCCAGCGTCACGTAGATCTGACCGCGGTTCATCGACTCGCCCAGGGGGCCGAGGACGCGCCGCAGCCGGGCGTGCAGGTGGTATCCGTGCGAGGGCTCCTTGGCGAGCATCGCCAGCACCGCGTCCTGCATGTCACCCCCTAACGGTTAGCTAATAGATAGCCGTTACCCATAGGAAGTGTCAAACGTCACTCCGGCGGTGACCCTCGGCGGCGCGGGTCATGGCGCCCGCGCCGCCGGACGGCTCAGGAGGCCAGGTCGCGGATCTTCTCGATGAGCGCGACGCGCTCCTCGTGGGTGCGGGCCACGGGGGCGACGTTGAGCGTGGTGACCCCGGCCTCGCGCAGCGCGGCCAGCCGCTCCCTGACGTGCCCCTCCGAGCCGACCAGGGACATGCGCTCCAGCAGTTCCCTGGGCACCAGCGCCTCGGCCTCCTTCTTCTTGCCCTCCAGGTAGAGGTCCTGGATCTGCTCGGCCTCCTTCTCGTAGCCGTAGCGCCGGGCGAGGTCGTTGTAGAAGTTCCTGCCCTTGGCGCCCATGCCGCCGATGTAGAGGGCGGCCATGGAACGGCCCAGCTCCAGCACTCCCTCGACGTCGTCGCCGATCGCGAGCACGGCCTGCGCGATCACGTCCAGCTCGCCGAGAACGGGATCCCTGCGCTCGCGGCCGGCGGCCAGCGAGGGGCCCCACACCTCGCCGGCCTTCTCCGGCATGAAGAAGATCGGCTCCCAGCCCTCGGCCAGCTCGGCGGCGAGCTCCACGTTCTTGGGCCCGATGGCCGCGATCACGATCGGGATGCGCTCGCGCACGGGGTGGTTGATCAGCTTGAGCGGCTTGCCGAGGCCGGTGCCGCCCTCCATGGGCAGCGTGTAGTGCTTGCCGGAGTACTCCAGCCGCTCGCGCCGCCAGACCTTGCGGCAGATCTCGATCACCTCGCGGGTGCGGCCGAGCGGCGCGGTGTACGGCACGCCGTGGAAGCCCTCGATCACCTGCGGGCCGGAGGCGCCGAGGCCGAGCGTGAACCGCCCGTCGGAGACGTAGTCGAGACCGGCGGCCGTCATGGCCAGCAGGGCCGGCGTGCGGGAGTAGATCGGCAGGATGCCCGAGGCGATCTGCAGCCGCTCGGTCCTCGCCGCGATGTAGCCGAGCTGGCTGACGGCGTCGAAGCTGTACGCCTCCGCCACGAACACGATGTCGAGCCCGGCCTTCTCGTAGTCGGCCAGCTCGGCGACGGTCTCCTTGAAGCCCCCCGAGTAGTTGAGGGCCATTCCGATCCGCATCCGCCTCGTCCTTCCGCGTGAACCCGTCGGTAACCGAATGATGTTCCGTATTCGGATCCCAAGGCTAACGATGCGGACCGGGCGTGACCACCGTCAGGGGCGGCGGGCGACACCGCCGAGCACCGGCAGGAAGCCGCCGCGCGGCGGCAGCGCGTCGTCGCCGGGCCGCCACTCGTTCAGGGGGACCAGGCCGGGCTCGACCAGGTCGAACCCGTCGAAGAAACGGGCGATCTGCGCGCCCGGCCTGGCCTCGAAGGGCGCGTTCGCGTTGCCGTAGACGTCGCCCGCCCGGGCCATCTCCTCCGGGAGGAGGTCGGAGCAGACGTGTGAGATGACGACGTGACTGCCCGGAGGGAGCAGGTCGCGGTAGGCCGCCACGACGGCCTCCGGGCCCTCCTCGTCGGGGACGAAGTGCAGGCAGGACACCAGCAGCACCGCCACGGGCCGGTCGAGGCCGAGGCCGGCCGCCGACGCCGCCGTCACGATCTCCTCCGGCCGCCGCAGGTCGCCCTGCAGGAAGCGCACCCGCGGGTCGCCCTCCAGCAGCGCCCGCCCGTGCGCCGCCACGACCGCGTCGTTGTCCACGTACGTCACGAACGAGTCGGGGGCCTCCTCCAGCGCGATCTCGTGGACGTTGCCCTGTGTCGGCAGCCCCGCGCCGAGGTCGAGGAACCCGCGGATGCCGCATTCGGCCGCCAGGTAGCGCACGGCCCGGCCGAGGAAGGCGCGGTTCTCCCGCACCGCCTCCCGGACGTGGCCGTGCGACAGCTCGACGACCCGCTCGGCCGCCGCCCGGTCCGGCGGGAAGTGGTTCTTGCCGCCCAGGTAGTAGTCGTACATGCGGGCGACGTTGGGCCGGGTGACGTCCAGCCCGCCGGGTGCCTGCTCCGTCATGACGCGCTCCCCGCTCGGCCGGAACCATCCTTCGTGATCATTGTGGCGGAGCCCATGAATGACGGCGAATCGGGCGAATCGCTACTTATGGAGTCGCCCCTTACGGAGTCGACACAGGTCGGCGGGGGTGTCGACGTCCGCCGGGTCACCCGCGTCGTCGCAGGGCACGGGCGTCACCAGCTCCGGGTGCGCGCGCAGGAAGGGACGCGCGCCGACGTCGCCCTCGGCGAGCGCGGCGACCTCCGCCAGGTGCTCGCGCGCGATGAGCACCGGGTTGCGGGGCGCTCCGCCGTACGCCGCGACGGCGACGCGGGCGCCGGCCTCGAACGCGGCGATCAGCCGGCGCACCGCCTCGGGCCGCACCAGCGGCTGGTCGGCCAGCGCGACGACCACCGCGGGGGCGGCCGGCGGCAGCGCGCGCAGCCCGGCCCGCAGCGACGAGCCCATTCCGGCCGCCCAGCCGGGGTTGCGCACGACGACCGCGCCGGCGACCGGCACGTCGGCGGCCCCGAGGACGATGAGCACCGGCCGGCACCCGCCCTCGGCGAGCACCCGCACGCCGCGGTCGGCCAGCCGCTCCCCCTCGAACTCCACCAGCGCCTTCGGCCCGCCGAGCCGGCTGCCGCCCCCGGCGGCCAGCAGCAGCCCGGCGACCACCCCGCCGTTCACGGGGTATCACCGTGGATGCGTCCCGACGTCTCGGTCAGCGGCCTGCCGCTGCCGCCCCAGCGGAGCTGGATCAGCTCGGCCGCGATCGACACGGCCGTCTCCTCCGGTGTGCGCGCCCCGAGGTCGAGCCCGATCGGCGACCGCAGCCGGGCCAGCTCGTCCTCGGTCAGGCCGGCCTCGCGCAGCCGCGCCAGCCGGTCCGCGTGCGTGCGCCGCGACCCCATCGCCCCGACGTACGCCGCGGGGGTGCGCAGGGCCACTTCCAGCAGCGGCACGTCGAACTTCGGGTCGTGGGTGAGCACGCAGATCGCGGTGCGCTCGTCGACCTCGGCGGCGGCCAGGTAGTCGTGCGGCCAGGCCACCACGACCTCGTCGGCCTCGGGGAACCGCTTGGCCGTGGCGAAGACCGGCCGCGCGTCGCACACCACCACGTGGTAGCCGAGGAAGCGCCCGATCCGCGCGACGGCCGCGGCGAAGTCGATCGCGCCGAAGACCAGCATGCGCGGCGGCGGCGCGAACGACCGCACGAACACCCGCAGGTCGTCCAGGCGCCGCTCCCCCTCGGGGCCGTAGCGCCGCACGCCGGTCAGGCCCTGCGCGAGCATGCCGCGCGCGTCGTCGTCCACGGCGTCGTCGAGCCGGGCCGAGCCGAGCGAGCCGGCCGCCCGGTCCGGCCAGACCACGCGGCGCGCCCCCACGCGGCCGGGACCCGCGACGATCGTGGCCACGGCCACGGGTCGCCGCGCGGCGACGTCGGCGGCGAGCTCCCCCAGCTCCGGATAGTCCTGTTTCGAGACCGGCTCCACGAACACGTCGATGATTCCGCCGCAGGTCAGGCCGACCGCGAAGGCGTCGTCGTCGCTCACGCCGTACCGCTGCAGCACCGGCGCCCCGGTGGCGACGACCTGCGCGGCGAGCTCGTAGACCGCTCCCTCGACGCACCCGCCCGAGACGCTGCCCACCGCCTCGCCGTCGAGGACGGCCATGGCCGCCCCGGGCGGGCGCGGCGCGCTGCGGAAGGTGCCCACGACGGTGGCGAGCCCGAACCGCCGCCCCTCCTCCCACCAGCGCAGCACCTGGCCGAGCACGTCACGCATCGGCGCCCTCCCTCCGTGCGGACCCGGCCCTTCGCAGGGGCCGGTCGCCGGCCAGCAGCGCGGCCAGTTCCTCGCAGGCGGCCAGGCTGTGCCCGGCGACGAAGTCCGTGACGTACGGCAGCGCCGCGCGGATTCCGGCGGTCATCGGCCGGTACGCCGGGTCGCCCTTGTGGGGGTTGACCCACACGACGCGGCGGGCCAGCCGGGACAGCCGGGCCATCTGCGCGCCCAGCAGGTCGGCCGGGCCCCGCTCCCACCCGTCGGACGCGATCACGACGATGGCCCCCCGGGGATCGGGCAGGCGCAGCAGCGCCCGCACCTCCTCCCCCAGCCGGGTGCCGCCGCTCCAGTCGGGGATCGCCGCCGAGCAGGCGTCCATGGCGAGACCGGGGTCGCGGTGGCGGAGCGCGGGGGTGATCCTGGTGAGCCGGGTCCCCGCGCTGAACACCTCGGTCGCCCTCGGCTCCGCGCGGACGAGGGCGTGGGCCAGGCGCAGCAGCGTGTCGGCGTACGCGGCCATCGAGCCGCTGACGTCCACCACCATGACGACCCGCCGCGGGCGCATCCGGCGCACGCGCCGGCGCAGCCGGGCC
>NZ_JBFAOO010000204.1:0-12874 GCF_040675265.1 Microbispora sp. NPDC049633 | reverse complement strand
CTCTCGCGTCCCGTCGCCGCCGCGTTCGCCTCGGCCGGGACGCCCACGGTCGCCGAGGCGCTGGAGCGCGCCAGGGCCGGTCTCGCCCCGCGCGTCGCCGTCGCCTCCTACCTGCTCGCGCCCGGTTTCTTCCACGACCGGCTGCTGACGAGCGGCGCGGACCTGGTCAGCGCGCCCCTCGGCGTGGACGACGACCTGGCCGCCCTCGTCTGGGCCCGCTTCGACGAGGCCCTCGCCCGGTCCGGCGCCGCCGTTCCGCCCGCCCCCGCGCCGTTCGCCACCGGCACTCCGGCCTGAGCAGAGGACTACGTCCGCGCACGGCCCACCGCCCGCCGGACGTGCTCCACCGCGGCCTCGACCTAGGCCTCGTCGATCCGGCTCCCCCGCCTGTCGTAGAGCTCCTCCGCGCCCAGGTCGACGTCCGCCTCGTCATCCGCGGTGAGCTCGACGTCCTCCGGCGGCCAGGGCCCGCTGTACTCGGTCATGGCTCGTTCCTCCAGGGGCAGACCGTTGTGACGATCTTCCCCGACACCGGTGAGCGCTACCTCAGCTGGTGGTCGGTTTGACCCGGCTCAAGGCATGAGCGGCGCTACCGTCGCCTCGCCGCCCAGACCAGGCTGCCGGGTCTCATCGGCCGGACCCCGTCTGGCCGGGTCAGCGGTCGGTGCCGCGGTCGCGGCGGCGCAGGTAGCGCTCGAACTCCGCCGCGATGGCGTCGCCGCTGGCCTCGGGCAGCTCGGCGGCGTCCTTGCGCTCCTCCAGCTCCCGCACGTACTCGGCGACCTCGCTGTCCTGGGCCGCCAGTTCGTCCACGCCGTGCTCCCAGGCCCGGGCCTCCTCGGCCAGGTCGCCGTACGGCATCGGGATGTCGAGCATGTCCTCGATGCGGCGAAGCAACGCCAGGGTGGCCTTGGGGTTGGGCGGCTGGGCGACGTAGTGCGGGACCGACGCCCACAGGGACACCGTACGCAACCCGGCGGTGCCCAGGGTGTGCTGCAGCACGCCCACGATGCCCGTCGGGCCCTCGTACTTGGTCATCTCCAGGTTGAGCGCGCGGGCCATGCCGGGGTCGCTGACCGAGCCGGTGATCGGCACGGGCCGGGTGTGCGGCGAGTCGTTGAGCAGCGCGCCGAGCAGGATGGCCAGCTCGATGCCGAGATCGTGGCAGAGGCCGACGATCTCGGCGCAGAACGACCGCCACCGCATGTTCGGCTCGATGCCGCGCAGCAGCACCACGTCGCGCTTGGCGCCCTGCGGACGGGCCAGCAGCAGCCGGGTCGTCGGCCAGACGATCGAGCGGGTCAGGCCGTCGCCGAGTTCGACCACCGGCCGGGTCACCTGGAAGTCGTAGTAGTCCTCCGGGTCCAGCTCGACCAGCGGGGTGGCCTTCCACTCGGACTCGAGGTGTGCGAGCACGCCGCTGGACGCCTCGCCGGCGTCGTTCCATCCCTCGAACGCGGCGATCAGCACCGGGTCGACGAGCTCGGGGAGCCCTTCGAACTCGATCACGCGCCGCCTCCTCACTGGCCTTGTGCAGTATGGCTCAGTCCAAGACTATTCGGTGAGGGGCCCCGTACGTCACCTCCGCCGGGCACCGGCCCGTCGCGCTGCCCTGACCTGCGGCGCCGTTCCGCCGGCCGGGAATCGGCCGCCCCTTACCCTGCCGGTATTCCCGTTTCGCGCGCACGATCGGTGTTCCGTCCGGCGGGGCCGATAGGCTTGCCCCATGACCAGCAGACCGTCGTTCCGAGAAGTGCTGTCCGAGCGAGTTCTGATCGCCGACGGAGCGATGGGGACGATGCTGCAGTCCTACGACCCCACCCTTGACGACTTCCAGGGCCACGAGGGCTGCAACGACGTGCTCAACGTGAGCCGGCCCGACATCGTGCAAGCCGTGCACGACGCGTACCTGGAGGTGGGCGTCGACTGCGTCGAGACGAACACCTTCAACGCCAACCGGGCGGCCCTGGGCGAATACGGCATCGAGGACCGCATCTTCGAGCTGTCCGAGGCCGGCGCGCGGCTGGCCAGGGAGCGGGCCGACCACTGGTCGACGCCGGACAGGCCCCGGTTCGTCCTCGGCTCGATGGGCCCCGGCACGAAGCTCCCCACGCTCGGCCACCTGCCGTACGAGACGCTGCGCGACGCCTACCGGGACAACGCCGCCGGCCTGGTCGCGGGCGGGGCGGACGCCCTGATTATCGAGACCTGCCAGGACCTGCTGCAGGTGCGGGCGGCGGTCGTCGGAGCGAAGCGGGCGGTCGAGGCCTCCGGGCGGGACGTGCCGATCATCGCGCAGGTCACCATCGAGACCAACGGCGCGATGCTGCTCGGCTCCGAGATCGGCGCCGCGCTGACCGCGATCGAGCCGCTCGGCGTCGACCTGATCGGTCTCAACTGCGCCACCGGCCCCACCGAGATGAGCGAGCACCTGCGCTACCTGGCCAGGCACGCGCGGATCCCCATCTCCTGCATGCCGAACGCCGGCCTGCCGCAGCTCACGGCCGACGGCGCGTACTACCCGCTGAGCCCGGCGGAGCTGGCGGACGCGCACGAGGCGTTCACCCGCGACTACGGCCTCGCGCTGGTGGGCGGCTGCTGCGGCACCACCCCCGAGCACCTGCGCCAGGTGGTCGAGCGGGTGGGCGGCCGCGCCCGCGCCGAGCGCCGGCCCCGTCCGGAGGCGGGCGCGGCGTCGCTCTACCAGCACGTGCCGTTCCGGCAGGACACCTCCTACCTCGCCATCGGCGAGCGGACCAACGCCAACGGCTCCAAGGCGTTCCGCGAGGCGATGCTGGCCGGCGACTACGAGGAGTGCGTGGAGATCGCCCGGGCGCAGGCCCGTGACGGCGCGCACATGCTCGACCTGTGCGTCGACTACGTCGGCCGTGACGGCGTGACCGACATGAAGGAGCTGGCCTTCCGGTTCGCCACCGCCTCGACGCTGCCGATCGTGATCGACTCCACCGAGCCCGCGGTGCTGGAGGCCGGGCTGGAGATGCTCGGCGGCCGGGCCGTGGTCAACTCGGTGAACTACGAGGACGGCGACGGCCCGGACTCGCGCTACCAGAAGATCATGCGCCTGGTGAAGGAGCACGGCGCGGCCGTGGTCGCGCTGACGATCGACGAGGAGGGCCAGGCCCGCACCGCCGAGGCGAAGGTGCGGATCGCCACCCGTCTCGTCGAGGACCTGGTGAACACCTGGGGCATGCGGGTCGAGGACATCATCGTCGACTGCCTGACGTTCCCCATCGCCACCGGCCAGGAGGAGACCCGGCGCGACGGCCTGGAGACGATCGAGGCGATCCGCGAGCTCAAGCGCCGCTACCCGGGCGTGCAGACCACGCTGGGCGTCTCCAACGTGTCGTTCGGCCTCAACCCGGCCGCCCGCATGGTGCTGAACAGCGTCTTCCTCAACGAGTGCGTCAACGCGGGGCTCGACTCCGCGATCGTGCACGCCTCCAAGATCCTGCCGATGAACCGGATCCCGGACGAGCAGCGGCAGGTCGCGCTCGACCTGGTGTACGACCGCAGGCGCGAGGGCTACGACCCGCTGCAGCGGTTCATGGAGCTGTTCGAGGGCGTGGACGCGGCGTCCATGAAGGCCGGCAAGGCGGCCGAGCTGGCCGGGCTGCCGTTGTGGGAGCGGCTCAAGCGGCGCATCATCGACGGCGAGCGCAAGGGCCTGGAGGCCGACCTCGACGAGGCCCTGGCCCAGCGGCCGGCCCTGGAGATCATCAACGAGGTGCTGCTCGACGGCATGAAGGTCGTCGGCGAGCTGTTCGGCTCCGGCGAGATGCAGCTGCCCTTCGTGCTGCAGTCGGCCGAGGTGATGAAGACGGCCGTGGCCTACCTCGAACCGCACATGGAGAAGGTCGAGGGCAGCAGCAAGGGCCGCATCGTGCTGGCCACGGTCAAGGGCGACGTCCACGACATCGGCAAGAACCTCGTGGACATCATCCTGTCCAACAACGGCTACGACGTGGTCAACCTCGGCATCAAGCAGCCGGTGTCGGCGATCCTGGAGGCCGCCGAGGAGCACCGCGCCGACGTGGTCGGCATGTCCGGGCTCCTGGTGAAGTCCACGGTGGTCATGAAGGAGAACCTCGAGGAGATGAACTCCCGGGGGATCGCGGACAAGTATCCGGTGCTGCTCGGCGGCGCCGCCCTGACCAGGGCGTACGTCGAGCAGGACCTGGCCGACCTGTACCGGGGCGAGGTCCGCTACGCGCGTGACGCGTTCGAGGGCCTGCGGCTCATGGACGCCTTCATGGCGGTCAAGCGCGGCGAGGACGGCGCGACGCTGCCGCCGCTGCGCGCGCGGCGGGTGAAGACCGGGGCGGTGCTCACGCGGACCGCCGAGGAGGACCTGCCGGCCCGCTCCGACGTCGCGGCGGACAACCCGGTGCCGACCCCGCCGTTCGTCGGCGACCGGGTGGTGAAGGGCATCCCGCTGGCCGACTACGCCGCCTTCCTGGACGAGCGGGCGACGTTCATGGGCCAGTGGGGCCTCAAGGCCGCCCGGGGCGGCGACGGGCCGTCGTACGAGGAGCTGGTCGAGACCGAGGGCAGGCCCCGGCTGCGCATGTGGCTGGAGCGGCTGCAGACGGAGAACCTGCTGGAGGCGGCGGTGGCCTACGGCTACTTCCGCTGCGTCAGCGAGGGCGACAGCCTGATCATCCTGGACGACGACGGGAAGGAGCGGACCCGCTTCACCTTCCCGCGTCAGCGGCGCGACCGGCACCTGTGCCTGGCCGACTTCTTCCGCTCCCGCGAGTCCGGCGAGACCGACGTCGTCTCCTTCCAGGTCGTCACGATGGGCAACCGGATCAGCGAGGCCACGGCCGAGCTGTTCGCGAAGGACGCCTACCGCGAATACCTGGAGCTCCATGGCCTTTCGGTGCAGCTCACCGAGGCACTGGCCGAATACTGGCACGCGCGGGTGCGGTCGGAGCTGGGCATCGGCGGCGACGAGTCGCTGGACGACATGCTCAAGGTGAACATCACCGGCTGCCGCTACTCCTTCGGCTACCCGGCCTGCCCCAACCTGGAGGACCAGGTGCAGGTCATGGAGCTGCTCGACCCGTCGCGCATCGGCGTGACGCTGTCGGAGGAGTTCCAGCTGCACCCCGAGCAGGCCACCTCGGCCCTGGTCGTCCACCACCCCGAGGCGAAGTACTTCAACGTCTGACCGGCCGCATCGGCGTTCACGGGCGCCCCTTACCATGTTGGTCCCCCCTCATCGGGGGTCTCGCCGGGGGAAGGGGCCACGTGGACGCCGTGCTGTTCGACATGGACGGGTTGCTCGTCGACACCGAAGGGGTGTGGTTCGAGGTCGAGACCGAGGTGGTCACCCGCCTCGGCGGAGCCTGGGGCCCGGAGCACCAGGAGCAGCTCGTGGGCGGCTCCTGGGACCGCACCGTCGCGTACATGCTGGAGCTGACGCAGGCCGACGTCGACCCCGTGGTAGTGGGGGAGTGGCTGATCGACGGGATGGAGAGCCGCCTGTCGAGAGGCGTCGAACCCATGCCGGGAGCGCTCGACCTGCTGCGCGGGCTCGGCGACCACGGGGTGCGCACCGCGCTGGTCACCTCGTCGCTGCGGGTCATCGCCGACGCCGTGCTGAAGGCCGTGGGCCGGGAGCACTTCGAGATCGTCGTCACCGCCGACGACGTCATGAACACCAAGCCGCATCCGGAGCCGTACCTCACCGCGGCCGGCCTGCTGTCGGTGGACCCGGAGCGGTGCGTCGCGCTGGAGGACTCGCCGAACGGCGTCGCCTCGGCGACCGCGGCGGGCTGCCGGGTGGTCGCCGTGCCGGGCGTCCTGCCGATCGCCCAGGCGCCCGGGCGGGTCGTCATGCCCTCGCTGCTCGACGTGGACGTCGACTTCCTGCGGGCGCTCGTCCGGTAGCGCGGGCCCCCGCGTGATCGCGCCGCGGGTGCCAGGATGGGGGTACACCGTGGACTAAGGGGGCCCCGTCATGACATTCAACGACATCGCCTGGCTGCCGCTGTGCGCAGGCGTCACCGCGGTGGGAATCGGGCTCAGCTACCTGGCCTTCCGGCGCCGGGGGGTGACCGCCGGCCTGCGGACCACCGCCTGGTCCCTGCTGCCGCTGGCCGCCTATCTCACCGGCGCGCTGCAGACGCTCTGGAACATCGGCGCGGCGGCGGTGGGTTTCGTGACCGGCCTGGTCCTGTCGCCCTCGGTCTGGGCCGGAGTGATCCTGGCCGGGCTGTCGGCGCTGCTGTTCGTCGTCTCCGGCACGCTGCGCGGCCGTGCCCTGTCCCGGGCGCGTACGGCACAGCCGGAGCCGGGCGGTGCCACCGCGGCGCCCGGGCGGGCCGCCACGCCTGAGGCAGTCACGCCTAAAACGGCACAGACCGGGAAGAAGGCGCCGCGTCAGGTCGAACAGACCGCTGCGGATGATTTCTCGGACATCGAGGACATCCTGAAGCGCCGCGGGATCAGCTGATCATCCCACATCGTGGGACCAAGTTACCGGCCAGTGCAATGTCACAGTCCCAAGACATAATCGGAACGCGACTCCGACAAACCCTTCAAGATCAACACGAATGAGTTTCGCGTGAATCACAGTTGAGCCACAGGGCGCCTCTGGGGACTGGTCAGCCCAGCTCAGACCATAGATTCTGCCTCCGGGGGTCGCACACCACGCGGGCCCCCTACGGACAATGTCGTCTGGGATCCAGGGGGCCTGCACCAAATGGCCGTGCGAGGCAAGGTCGTGAGCGGCCACCGCTACTCCGCCGCCGGATCGATCCCGGGCTTCCCCGAGCATGTCACCGCGGGCGCGGTCGGCTCGGGCAGGGCGAAGGAGGATCGATGACCGCGCCGATGGACGTCACCGGCGGGGACGCACAGGCCACCCCGGAGGCCGTCGTCGACGGGGCGGACAGGAAGGCGATCCAGGGCCGGTCCCTCGGCCAGATCGCCTGGATGCGTCTCAAGCGCGACAAGGTCGCGCTCGCCGGCGGTCTGATCGTCATCTTCCTGATCCTGGTCGCGGTCTTCGCCCCGGTGATCGTCGGAGCGTTCGGGCAGGACCCCACGCAGTTCAACTCCGACCTGATCGACTCCTCCACCATGGCGCCCAAGACGGGCACGGGCATCGGCGCCGACCACCTGTTCGGCATCGAGCCGGTCAACGGCCGCGACATCTTCAGCCGGGTCGTGTACGGCGCGCGGATCTCGCTGCTCATCGCCTTCCTGGCCACGCTTCTCTCGGTGGTCATCGGCACCCTGCTCGGGGTCACCGCGGGATATTTCGGCGGCCTGGTCGACTCGATCATCAGCAAGGCCATGGACGTCTTCCTGGCGTTCCCGATCCTCGTCTTCGCGATCGCGCTGGCGGGCGTCGTCCCCGACTCGGCGTTCGGCCTGACCGGCGACACGCTGCGCGTCTCGCTGCTGGTGTTCATCATCGGCTTCTTCAACTGGCCGTACATCGGGCGGATCGTCCGGGGGCAGACGCTATCGCTGCGCGAGCGGGAGTTCGTGGACGCGGCGCGCAGCCTCGGGGCGCGGGGGCCGTACATCATCTTCCGCGAGCTGCTGCCGAACCTGGTCGCGCCGATCCTCATCTACTCGACGCTGCTGATCCCCACGAACGTGTTGTTCGAGGCGGCGCTGTCGTTCCTCGGGGTCGGCGTGCGCCCGCCCACCCCCACCTGGGGTGGCATGCTCGCCGAGGCGGTGCGGTTCTACACGATCCCGCACTTCATGTTCTTCCCCGGCATGGCGATCTTCATCACGGTCCTGGCGTTCAACCTGTTCGGCGACGGCCTGCGGGACGCTCTCGACCCGAAGGCCCGCTGAGCCCTCCCTTTCCCCGTAAAAGTCCCCCGGCTCCTATCACCAAGGGGTTTGCAATGCTAAGAAGAAGACTGGGTATGGCGGCCACCGGCGCCGTGCTCGCCCTCGCCGTGGCCGCCTGCGGCGGCGGTTCGGGCAGCAGCACGCCGTCGTCCTCCGGCGGCGCCGCCGGCGGCGGCGCGAACGCCACGGGTGAGTTCAACGCCGCCCTGACGGGGGTGGTCAACCCGTCCGACAAGAAGGGCGGCATCCTCAAGTTCGCCAACGGCGGTGACTGGGACTCCCTCGACCCGGGCGACACCTACTACGGCTACTCCTGGAACTTCATCCGCCTGTACGGCCGCTCGCTGCTGATGTTCAAGTCCGCCGTGGGCAAGGAGGGCAACCAGCTCACCCCGGACCTCGCCGAGGACCTGGGCACGCCCAGCGATGACGCCAAGACCTGGACGTACAAGCTCAAGAAGGGCATCAAGTTCGAGGACGGCACCCCGGTCACGTCCAAGGACGTGAAGTACGCGGTGGAGCGGTCGTTCGACAAGGAGGTGTTCCCCGACGGATACACCTACTTCAACGACTTCCTCGACTGGCCGAAGGGCTACAAGGGCGCGTACAAGTCCAAGGACGTCAACACCGACAGCGCCATCGAGACGCCCGACGACTACACGATCGTCTTCCACCTCAAGCAGCCGCTGAGCAACTTCGACTACTTCGCCCAGCTTCCCGCCACGATCCCGGTCCCCAAGGACAAGGACACCGGCGCGAAGTACAAGGAGCACATCATCTCCACCGGGCCGTACAAGTTCGAGAAGAACGAGATCGGCAAGGGCTTCACGCTGGTCCGCAACGACCAGTGGGACCCGGCGACCGACCCGAACCGCAAGGCGCTGCCGGACGGCTACGAGGTCTCCACCAACGTCAACGCCGACGACATCGACAACCGGATCATCTCCGGCGACCTCGACGTCGACGTCGCGGGCATCGGCATCCAGTCGGCGGCCCTCGGCCGGGTCCTGTCCGACCCCGCCATGAAGGCGAACTCCGACAACCCGACCAGCACCCGCCTCTGGTACACCTCGATCAACGGCAACGTCGCGCCGCTCGACAACATCGACTGCCGCAAGGCCGTCCAGTACGCCACGGACAAGGTGGCCCTCCAGACCGCCTGGGGTGGCGAGTTCTCCGGCGGCCAGATCGCGACCAGCCTGCTGCCGCCGGCGATCCCCGGCCACGAGGACTTCAACCTCTACCCGCCGGGCGCCGACAACAAGGGCGACCTGACCAAGGCCAAGGAGGCGCTGACCGCCTGCGGCCAGCCCAACGGCTTCGAGACCAACATCTCCTACCGCGCCGAGCGGCCGAAGGAGAAGCAGGCCGCCGAGGCGCTGCAGCAGTCGCTCGGCCGGGTCGGCATCAAGCTCACGCTCAAGCCGTTCCCGCAGGCCGACTACTTCGCCCTGTACGCCGGCAAGCCGGGCTACGCCAAGGACAACAAGATCGGCCTGGCCATGAACGGCTGGCAGTCCGACTGGCCCGACGGCTTCGGCTTCCTGCAGCAGATCGTCGACAGCCGCGTGATCCGCGAGACCGGCGGCTCCTCCAACATCAGTGTCCGCGACCCCGAGGTCGACAAGCTCGTCGACCAGGCGATGAAGGAGACCGACACCGACGCCCGCAACGCGATCTGGACCCAGATCGACAAGAAGGTCATGGAGGACTCCTTCATCCTGCCGAACGTGTGGACGAAGACCCTGCTCGTGCGCAGCAAGAACGCCACGAACATCTTCGTCAACGACGCGTACGGCATGTACGACTACCTCGGCATGGGCGTCAAGTAAGCCCTCGCCGAGACCAGAAGATCCGATAGACGCGTGAACGCGGCAAGGGGGCCGGTCCCACAGGGCCGGCCCCCGGAGCCGGGGGGACTGTGGTCACATACATCATCCGGCGGCTGATCTGGGCGGTCGTGATGCTCACCATCGTGAGCATCGCCACGTTCGCCATCTTCTTCCTGGTGCCCCGCCTGGCGGGCGCCACCTCGGAGAGCCTCGCCGCGCGCTACGTGGGGCGCACCGCCTCCGCGGAACAGGTGAAGATCGCGGCTGAGAAGCTCGGCTTCAACGATCCGCTGATCGTGCAGTACGGGCGGTTCGCCAAGGGCATCGTCGCCGGAGCCGACTACGACTACGGTCCCGGCGTGGAGCGCTGCCCGGCGCCCTGCTTCGGCTACTCCTTCCTCACCCGGCTTCCCGTCTGGCCGGACCTGCTCAACCGGCTGCCCGTGACGATCTCGCTGGCCATCGGGGCCGCGGTCATCTGGGTGATCGCCGGTGTGGCGACCGGCGTGCTGTCCGCGCTGAGACGCGGCAGCTTCTTCGACCGGGCCGCGATGAGCGTCGCCCTGGCGGGCGTGTCGCTGCCGATCTTCTTCACCGGCATCGTCTCGCTGGTCGTCTTCAGCTACGGCACACCGTTCCGCATCACCGCGCCGGGCGGCAGTTTCACGCCGTTCGAGGAGAACCCGGCCATGTGGGCGTACAACCTGATCCTGCCGTGGATCACGCTGGCCTTCCTGTACGCCGCCGGCTACGCGCGGCTCACCCGGGCGGGCATGCTGGAGACGATGAACGAGGACTACATCCGCACCGCCCGGGCCAAGGGCCTGAACGAGCGGACGGTCGTGGTGAAGCACGGCCTGCGCGGCGCGCTGACCCCGATCATCACGATCTTCGGCCTCGACCTCGGTCTGCTGCTCGGCGGCGCCGTGCTCACCGAGAGCACCTACTCGCTGCCCGGCATGGGCAAGTACGCGATCGACGCGATCCTCGCGCAGGACCTGCCGAAGGTCATGGGGGTCGTGCTCGTCGCCGCCTTCTTCGTGGTCTTCGCGAACCTGATCGTCGACCTCCTGTACGCCGTCGTGGACCCGAGGGTGAGGCTGGGATGAGCTTCCTGGAACTGAAGGACCTGCGGATCCACTTCCCGACCGACGACGGCCTGGTCAAGTCCGTCGACGGGCTGTCGTTCACGCTGGAGCGGGGCAAGACGCTCGGCATCGTCGGCGAGTCCGGCTCCGGGAAGAGCGTGACCAGCCTCGGCATCCTCGGCCTGCACAAGGGCGGGCGCGCCCGCATCTCCGGCGAGATCTGGCTGGACGGCGAGGAACTCGTCGGCGCCAGCCAGGAGCACGTGCGGACGCTGCGCGGCAAGAAGATGGCGATGATCTTCCAGGACCCGCTGTCGGCGATGCACCCGTTCTACTCGGTCGGCAACCAGATCATCGAGGCGTACCGCATCCACAACGACGTCAGCAAGAAGGTCGCGCGCAAGCACGCGATCGACATGCTCGGCCGGGTGGGCATCCCGCAGCCGGAGCGGCGCGTGGACAGCTACCCCCACGAGTTCTCCGGCGGCATGCGACAGCGCGCCATGATCGCGATGGCGCTGAGCTGCGACCCCGAGCTGCTGATCGCCGACGAGCCGACGACCGCGCTCGACGTGACCGTGCAGGCGCAGATCCTCGACCTGATGCGCGACCTGCAGCGCGACTTCAACGCCGCGCTGATCGTCATCACCCATGACCTCGGCGTCGTCGCCGAGCTGTCCGACGACATCCTCGTGATGTACGGCGGCAAGTGCGTCGAGTACGGGACGTCCGAGGACATCTTCGAGCGGCCCGAGCACCCCTACACCTGGGGTCTGCTCGGCTCGATGCCGCGGCTGGACCGCGAGCCGACGGAACGGCTGCTACCGATCAAGGGCTCGCCGCCCTCGCTGATCAACGTGCCGTCCGGCTGCGCCTTCCACCCGCGCTGCGCGTTCGAGGAGCGCACCGCCGGGCGGGCCAAGACGGAGGTCCCCGAGCTGCTGGAGACCGAGGGCGGCCACCTGGTGCGCTGCCACCTGACGCGCGAGCGCAGGCGCGCCATCTGGGAGAACGAGATCAAGCCGAACCTGGAGGCTTCGTGAACGAGGAGCCCTTGCTGTCCGTACAGGGGCTGGAGAAGCACTTCCCGGTCACGAAGGGCCTGCTCAAGCGGCAGGTCGGCGCGGTCAGGGCAGTCGACGGCATCAGCTTCGACGTGAGGAAGGGCGAGACCCTCGGCCTGGTCGGCGAGTCGGGATGCGGCAAGACCACCACCGGACGCCTCATCACCCGGTTGATCGAGCCCACCGGCGGCAAGATCGTCTTTGAGGGCAACGACATCACGCACATGTCCCAGGGCCGGTTGCGCCCGCTCCGCAGGGACGTGCAGATCATCTTCCAGGACCCCTACAGCTCGCTCAACCCCCGGCACACGGTCGGCGCCATCGTGGGCGCGCCGTTCCGGATCCAGGGCATCAAGACCGAGCAGGGCACCAAGAAGGCGGTCCAGGAGATCCTCGAACTGGTCGGTCTGAACCCGGAGCACTACAACCGCTACCCGCACGAGTTCTCGGGCGGCCAGCGGCAGCGCATCGGCATCGCCAGGACGCTCGCGCTCAAGCCCAAGCTGATCATCGCGGACGAGCCGGTCTCCGCGCTCGACGTGTCGATCCAGGCCCAGGTCGTCAACCTGCTGGAGGACCTGCAGAGCGAGCTCGACCTGACGTACGTGGTGATCGCGCACGACCTGTCGGTGGTCCGGCACATCAGCGACCGGGTCGCGGTGATGTACCTCGGCAAGATCGTCGAGATCGCCGACCGCAAGGGCCTGTACGAATCGCCGATGCATCCGTACACCAACGCGCTGCTGTCGGCGGTGCCGATCCCGGACCCGAAGCGGCGCAAGGAGCGGGAGCGCATCCGGCTGCAGGGCGACGTGCCCTCCCCGCTCAACCCGCCGCCCGCGTGCCGGTTCCACACCCGGTGCTGGAAGGCGCAGGACATCTGCCGGCAGGTCGAGCCGCCGCTGCTGACGCTGGCCCCCGGCCACCAGGCGGCCTGCCACTTCCCGGAGAACGCGCCGTCCGGGAGCGTCGCCGCGGCGCAGCAGGAGACGGCCGCGGCGCCCGCGGACTGAGAACGGGCGTGGCCGCCGGCCACGCCCCCGCCCCGGCC
>NZ_JBFAOO010000203.1:0-12904 GCF_040675265.1 Microbispora sp. NPDC049633 | reverse complement strand
GCGTGGGAGCGGGCCGCGGCCCGCGACTTCGCGCGCCGTCACGGCCTGCCCCACCTTGAGGTCCGCACCGACGAGGCCGACCGGCCCGAGTACGCCGCCAACGGCCGCGACCGCTGCTACCACTGCAAGTCCGCGCTGTTCGACGCGCTCGCCCCGCTGGCGGCCGCCATGGACGCCCGGATCGCGCTCGGCACCAACCTCGACGACCTCGGCGACCACCGCCCCGGCCAGCGGGCCGCGGCCGAGCGCGGGGCCGTCGCCCCACTGGTGGACGCCGGGCTCACCAAGGCCGACGTCCGTGCCGTCAGCCGGGCACTCGGCCTGGTCACCGCGGACAAACCCGCCGCGCCCTGCCTGGCCTCACGGGTCAGCTACGGCGACCCGGTCACCCCGGAGGTCCTGCGCAGAATCGAGGCCGCCGAGGCCGCGCTGCGCGACCTCGGCTTCCCTGTGTGCCGGGTGCGCGCCCACGCCGGCGGCACACTCGCCCGGATCGAGGTGCCCCAGGCCGAGATCCCGCGCGCGTGTGAACTGCGCGAGCGCGTCGACGCCGCGATCCGCGGCGCCGGCTTCACCTTCTGCTCGCTGGACCTTTCCGGTTTCGCGTCCGGGCGCCTCAACGCGCTGCTGCCGCTGCTTCCCTCATAACCTGCCGCCGCTGCTCGCACAACCGCCTCCTGACCGCCTCCTGACCGGTCGGCCGCCGGACCCCGCACGGATCCCGGCGGCCCGGGCGCTCTCGTACGCGCCCGGGCCGCCGGGATCCGTCAGTCCTGCGATTTGCCGCCGGTGAGGCGGGAGATCGCGAGCGCGGTGAGGATGATCGCCCCGTTGAGCGCCTGGATCCACTGCGCGGGGACGCCCGCGAGGGTGAGGACGTTCTGGATCATGTAGAGCAGCAGGATGCCGGTGAACGCCCCGAACACGGTGCCCTTGCCTCCGTTGAGGCTGACGCCGCCGATGACGGCGGCGGCGAACACCGTGAAGATGGCGCCGTCGCCCTGGGCGGCGGCGACGGAGGCGAGCCGGCCCGTCAGCAGGAGGCCGCCGATGGCGGCCAGCAGGCTGGCGGAGATCAGCGTGATCCACAGGACCCGGTCGGTGCGGATACCGGCCGCCTTGGCGGCGTCGACGTTGCCGCCGATCGCGTAGAGCGCCCGGCCGAACCGGGTGAAGCCCATCACCACGATGCCGGCCGCGAACAGCAGCAGGCAGATCCAGATCGACGCCGGCACGCCGAGCCACATCGTGGAGCCGAAGTACGTCATCGAGTCGGGGAGGTTGAAGAAGGTCTGCCCCCCGGAGATGCCGGTGAGGAGACCGCGCAACACGATGAGCATGCCCAGGGTGACGATGAAGCCGTTGAGCCCGAAGCGGACGATGAACAGCGAGTTCACCACTCCGACCAGCACCCCCACCGCGAGGGTGATGGGAATCCCCCAGGCGCCCGGCAGCAGCCCGAGCCCGGCCCCCGTTCCGCTGGCGACCGTCAGCCAGGCGGCGACGCCGGGCGCCAGCCCGAAGGTCGACTCCAGCGAGAGGTCCATCCTGCCCGCGATCAGCACGAGCGTCTGCGCCAGGACGAGGAGCGAGATCTCCGACATCGTCTGCAGAATGTTGATCAGGTTGTCGCTCTGCAGGAAGATCGGGTTGACGATCTGCCCGACGATCGCGATCACGATGACCGCGGGGACCAGCGCGAAGTCCCGCAGCCGCGCCAGGGGGATCGCCGGACGCCGCCGTCCCGGCTCCTCCGGGGGCGGGCTCGGCGGGTGTCCCGTCGCGGCGTGTGCGGCGGTGGTCTCAGGCATCGAGGTCGACTCCTTCCATGGCGGCCACCATCTCGTGGTCGTGCCAGCCGGCGGCCAGTTCCGCGACGACGCGGCCGTGGAACATCACCAGCACCCGGTTGCACAGGCGCAGGTCGTCTAGTTCATCGGAGGCGATCACGACGCCGGTCCCGCTGTCGGCGATCTCCTCGACCTTGCCGAGCAGGAACTCCTTCGACCGGACGTCGACCCCGGCGGTCGGCGTGATCAGCACGAGCAGCCGGGGGTCGTTCGCCAGGGCCCGGGCCATGACGACCTTCTGCTGGTTGCCGCCGGACAGCCCGGAGACGGGGAGTTCCGGGCCGGGTGTCTTGATCGCAAGGTTTTCGATCATGTCGCGGGCCAGCGCGTCCCTGCGGCGGCCGCTGACGAAGCCCGCCTGACCGAGCCGCTCGGGCACGGTCATCGTGGCGTTGTCCGCGATCGACATCAGCGGGACGAGCCCCTGGTGGTGACGGTCCCGGGGCACGAAACCCACACCGGCGGCCAGCGACTCCGGCACGCTTCCCGGGCGGGGGCGGCTCCCCGCGACCTCCAGGGTTCCCTCCTTCGGGGCGCGCAGCCCGACGAAGGTCTCGGCGAGCTCGGTCTTCCCGCTGCCGCCCAGACCCGCCAGCCCCACGATCTCCCCGGCCCGGACCTGGATGTCGACGTCCCGGTAGACGTCGCCGTCCGACAGGCCCCGGACGTCGAGGACCACCGGGGCCTGCGCCGCGACCGGCGCACGGACGGCGTGCTCCCGCAGGCCCGCCGCCTCGCCGGTCATCGCCGCCACCAGCTCGCCCTGCGGCAGGTCCGACACCGGCGCGGTGAGGATGTGCCGGGCGTCCCGGTAAACGGTGACCGTGTCGCAGATCTCGTAGATCTCCTGCAGGTGATGGCTGATGAACAGGAAGGTGATCCCCTGCTCGCGCATCGCCCGCATCCGGTCGAACAGACGGGCGATCGCCGCGCCGTCGAGCTGGGCGGTGGGCTCGTCGAGGATGATGAACCTCGCGCCGAACGACAGCGCCCGGGCGATCTCCACGAACTGCCGCTGCTCCACTCCGAGCTCCCCGGCCGGCCGGCGGACGTCGACGTCCACCGACCAGGCCTCAAGCAGCTCGGCCGCCTTCCGCCACAGGCCCTTCCAGCCGACCAGCCCGAACCGGTTGCGGTCGTGCCGGTTCAGGTAGAGGTTCTCCGCCACGGTCAGCTCAGGGATGATCGTGGACTTCTGGTAGACGCAGGCGACCCGCTCCCGCCAGGCGTCGCGGTCCGCGAGCCGCGGCGCGGGGGCCCCGGCGAAGCGGACCTCGCCGTCGTCGGGCGCCTGCAGTCCCGTCAGGATGGAGACCAGGGTCGACTTGCCCGCGCCGTTGCGGCCGACGAGGGCGTGCGTCTCCCCCGGATTGATCGTGATGTGCGCCCGGTCGAGCGCCACCGTCTCGCCGTATCTCTTGGTGATGCGCTCCGCCTCGGCGACGGGCGCGCCCGTGCGGGCCCGCCCGTCGTCGCGAGCGGGTGGAGGGCTCGCGGGCCCTCCCGCGAACTCTTCCATGGCCACGCCCTCTCAGCTCAGGTTGTTGCCCCACAGCGACTTGTCATCGTGCTTCACGCTGGGGATTCCGCCGTAGGTGCCGCCGTCGGCGGTGACGAGCGGTGCGGACAGCTGGTCCTCCAGCAGACCGGGCCGCACCTGGATGATGGTGCTGTCGTGATCGGTCTTGCCCGGCTGGAAGGTCTTGCCCTCGATCGCGGCCTTCGCGTACGACAGCGCCCACTTGGCGTACAGGTCCGCGGGCTGGGAGACGGTGGCGTCGATGTTCCCGGCGGCGATGTCCTTGAGCTCCTGCGGGATGCCGTCGTTGGAGACGACGAAGACGTGCTTGGGGTCGTCCGGCGGCACCAGGAGGTCGCGCTGCTTGAGCACCTGCAGCGTGCCGGCGAGGGCGAAGCTCGACTGCATGTAGACGCCCTTGACGTCGGGGTTCGCGGTCAGGACCGTGGAGAGCTTCTGCGAGGCCACGGCGCCGTCCCAGTTCGTCGCCTCACCGAACACCTTGATGCCGGGATAGTTCTGCTTCATGCAGTCGTTGAACGCCTCGGTGCGGTCCCGGCCGTTGATCGAGGCCAGGTCGCCCTCCAGCATGACCACCTTGCCCTTGCCCTGAAGCTTCTCGCCCAGGAACCGGCAGGCCTTCTCCCCGTACGCGCGGTTGTCGGCCCGGACGACCATGAAGGCGTTCCCAGTGTCGGGCCGCGTGTCCACCAGCACGGCGGGGATCTTCTTGGTCTCGAGCTGCTGCAGTGTGGGGGCCACGGCGGCGGTGTCCTGCGGCGCCATGACCACGGCCTTCACGCCCTGCCCGACCAGGGTCTGCACGTTGGAGGTGAGCTTCGCGATGTCGTTCTGGGAGTTGGTGGTCTTGGTGTCCGCGCCCAGCTCGCCGGCGGACTTCGGCACGTAGCTGATGTAGGAGTTCCAGAAGTCGGTGTCCGAACGCGGGTAGTCGACGCCGATGACCGGCTTCGCCGCGGTGTCGCCGGAGCCGCCGGAGCCGCCGTTCCCGCTGTTCCCGCCACAGGCCGCGGCGAGGCACCCCGATAAAGTCAAGGCCGCGGCGAGCGCGAACCGTCTGCGTACCATCGTTTCTCCTTCTGAAGCACCACGGGTGCCATGCCGCCGCTGACCGCGCCGCACCCGGACAGGGCCCGAACGCGACGCGCGGACCCCGGCGAGGTTCGCTTGGAGCGAGCTCATCACCGACAGGACATGGGATGTCTTTCTATGACCAAACCCCGGTCAGTGTCCAGACCCTAGGGAAGAATCACGAAAATCCCTCACACTCGTGCACGAAGGGTCCGACGAATCGTGCGCTCCACCGGTCGGGAGGAAGGCCGATACATCGCATGTTCCGGCCCTCCGGACAGCGGGCGTGTGCGGGTTCTCCGCCTGGAGGTATCAGAATCCTCCTATGTCGTTGACCGAGCGGGCGATCGAACGCATCAGGCAGCTCATCAAGGACGGGACCCTCCCCCCGGGCGCCCGGCTGCCCCCGGAACAGGAACTCGCCGCGGAACTGGGCCTGTCCCGCAACCTCCTCAGAGAGGCCGTCCGCTCCCTCGTCACCACCCGCGTGCTCGAAGTACGCAGAGGCGACGGCACCTACGTCACCAGCCTGACCCCCGAGCTACTCCTCGAAGGCGTCGGCCTCGCCGTCGAGATGATGCGCGGCGACGACCTCCTGGAGATCACCGAAGTACGCCGGCTCTTCGAACCCGTCGCCACCGGACTGGCCGCCACCCGCATCACCCCCGGCCAGCTCGCCGAAGTCGAACGCCACCTCAACGCCATGATCGAAGCCCGGAACGACGTGGAAGCGCTCAATCACCACGACGACGCCTTCCACCGCGCCGTGTTCGAATCCACCGGCAACAAATCACTGTCCGCCCTGCTCGGCGGCATCGCCGGCCGCACCTTGCGCTCCCGCGTCTGGCGCGGCCTCGCCGAGGAGAACGCCGCCGGTCGCACCATCGCCGAACACGCCGCCATCTACCGCGCCCTCGCCCACCGCGACGCCCCCCTCGCCCAAGCCGCCGCCCTCATGCACGTCGGCACCACCGAAACCTGGCTACGCGAGAACCTCGGCCACTCCCTCGAGACCACCGCGCGCCCACCGCGGTGACCGCACCGCCGGCGGTGGCAGGGGCGTGAAACGTACAGACATCCCCCTTCCGACGCCGGACGACGTCAAGTCGGCGCAGACATGGGTTGTCTGGGCGCCCGAGAACAGGAACGGGATCGACGCCGAGGCATGCGGCATGCGGAAACACCGGCCGCGCGCACGGAGTCCGGCGAGCTCCCAGCCGGAGCCCGAATTTCGCCGACCTCGGAGACTCGTCGCATTCGCGATCACACCGGGCGCGCCTCCACGTTCGCAGTCCGGCGAGAAGCCTGGACAGATCGCCATCGTTGACTTACAAACATCCCATGTCCACGTGGTGAAAGTCGTCACGCGCGACACATTCGCGAGGTGCACGTCCCCGGCATGCAGGACGTCCACCCCACGCACGACCGGCGAGGTCCAACGGCCGGTCGGGAACGCCCCGGCAGAGCTCCCCCCGCTCCAGAGAGGTTCCCACATGTCCTCGTCTTCGTCGTTCCGGTCAAGCCGTCGTCAGCTGCTCGTCGCGGCGGGCCTCGGCGCGGCCGCCGGCATCCTCAAGGCCGCCCCGGCATGGGCCACCGCCGGACCCCAGAGCTACAGCGCGAGCTGGTCGTCGGTCGACCAGCACCCGCCGGCCGCCGAGTGGTTCCAGGACGCCAAGTTCGGCATCTACTTCCACTGGGGCGTGTTCAGCGTCCCGGCGTTCGCGAACGAGTGGTACCCGCGCAACATGTACAACAACGGGTCGAACGAGAACAACCACCACAAGAGCGTCTACGGCGATCCGTCGGCGTGGCCGTACCACAACTTCGTCAACGGCGCCCGGGACAGGGCCGGCAACTGGGTGCAGTTCGCGCCGAAGCTGAAGTCGGCCGGAGGCGCCTTCGACCCCGACGAGTGGGCGCAGCTGTTCGCGGACGCCGGCGCGAGGTTCGCCGGCCCGGTGGCCGAGCACCACGACGGCTACTCGATGTGGAACAGCAGGGTCAACGAGTGGAACTCCGTCGCCACCGGGCCCAGGCTCGACCTGCTGCGGCTGCACGCCGACGCCATCCGGGCCAAGGGCCTGAAACTGCTCGTCGCCATGCACCACGCCTACAACTTCACCGGCTTCTACCAGTGGGCGCCGTCCCAGTCCTCCGCCTCGCTCAAGAAGCTGTACGGCCAGCTCGGCTTCGCCGACGAACAGCAGCTGTGGTACGACAAGCTCAAGGAGGTCATCGACGGCTACCGGCCCGACATCATCTGGCAGGACTTCAACCTCAGCCGTCTCGACGAGTCGCGGCGGCTGGCCTTCCTGGCGTACTACTACAACCAGGCGGTCGCCTGGAACAAGGACGTCGTCGCGACGTACAAGGACGGGTTCAACACCAGGGGCGAGGTCTTCGACTACGAGCGCGGCGGACCCGCCGCCATCCAGACCCCCTACTGGCTGACCGACGACAGCATCTCCAGCTCCAGCTGGTGCTACACCAACGGCATCGGCTACTACTCCCTCAACGCCATGCTGCACTCGCTGATCGACCGGGTCAGCAAGAACGGCAACATGCTGCTGAACATCGCCCCGACGGCCGAGGGCACCATCCCCTCCGGGCAGCGGTCGATCCTGCTGGGCATCGGGGACTACCTCAAGCGTTTCGGCGAGTCCGTCTACTCGACCCGCGCCTGGGCCGTCCACGGGGAGGGGCCGACGCAGATGGGCGGCGGTTCCTTCACCACGCCGCGGGCGGGGACCAACACCGACATCCGCTTCACCCGCAGCAAGGACAACACGGTCCTGTACGCCACCGTGCTGGGCTGGCCGGGCGGCACACTGCACATCACGACCCTGGGCTCGAACCGGATCAACCTGGGCAACCTCGCCTCGGTGCAGCTGCTCGGCTCCTCGGCGGGTCAGTACGTCACCCTGCCGGACCGCACCCAGGACGGCTCCGGCCTGCACGTCTCGATGCCCTCGTCCACCGCCCCGTTCAGCGCGCCGGCGTACGTGGTCAAGCTGACCTTCAATGGCCAGATCCCCGCGCTCGGCGGCGGCTCGACGCCGACGAGTTACGTGCGGATCGCCAACGCCGCCACCGGCCTCGTGCTGGACAGCGGCGGCAACGTGGCGTCGGGGTCGAACCTCAAACAGTGGAACTGGGACGGCAGCACCAACCTGCAGTGGCAGCTCGTCGACGTGGGCGGCGGCTGGTACCGCATCGTCAACCGCACCAACGGCATGGTCGCCGACAGCTGGGGCGACTCCACCAGCGGCGCCCTGTGCAAGCAGGCGTCCTGGAACGGCGGCGTCAACCAGCAGTGGAAGCTGACCGACATGGGCAACGGCCGCTACCAGATCGTCAACCGCGGCACCGGGACGTGCCTGGACAGCGGTGGCATCACCACGGCCGGCTCCGGCGTGAAGCTGTGGGCGCCGGGCTCCAGCACCAACCTCCAGTGGACCGTCACCGCGGTCTGATCCACCCCGCCACACGCGCCCCGCGCTCACGCGCGGAGGGCGTGCGGCGTCTCACCGGTCCCCTGCCCGGCGCGGGTCGCCGTCGCCGGGCAGGCGGTTCAGGGACTCCTCGACCCCGATGAGATGGTTGGCCATCCGGATGCGCGCCCGTTCGGGATCGCGTGCCGCGAGCGCCGTCCAGATCGCCACGTGCTCGTCGTGGGTGCGCCGGTCGGCGTCCTCCTCGTGCAGGCTGCGCCACAGCCGCCCGTGGACGGTGCGCCTGGCGAACGCCTCGATCAGGCCGACCAGGACCGGATTGTCGGAGTGGGCCGCGATGATGCGGTGGAAGGCGATGTCGATCTCGATGAGACGCTCGTGGTCGTGGGGCGCCTGACCGACCATGCGGGCCGCTTCGTCGAGCAGCTCCCTCGCCTGCGCGAGCGCCTCGTCGGTGATCCTGGTGGCGGCGATCCGCGCCGCCTCGCACTCGATCAGACGTCTGACGGCGTACACGTGCCGCGGGTCGCCCTGGCCGTGGAGGTCGACGACGAAGCCCATCGGAGCCAGCAACTGCGTCGCGTCGAGACCCGTGACATAGGTCCCGTCACCCTGCCGGGTGCTGACGATCCCGAGGATCGACAGGGCCGACACTCCCTCGCGCAACGCGCCGCGCGAGACTCCCAGCGACTCGGCGAGGTCCTTCTCGACGGGCAGGCGGTCGCCGGGCCGGAGCACCCCGTCGAGGATCATCCGCTTGATGCTGTCTACTACGTCCTCTGTGCGTGACATGGCAGTGGGTTCCCTCGGTCCCGGCCGGAGCCTCATGCGGGGGGCGTCTTCCCGAGGCTCCGATCGTATTCCGCTCGGCCGGCGGCCCCAGGTGGCGGCGGACCCGCCACCGCAGGCGGTGCCACCGGTCAAAGATTAGATGTTTCCAGCCGTAAGCGGTTACAGATGCCGGTTTTCGGACTGTTTGATAACGACCGTTGACGCATACATCAAATCTTTGTAGCTTTGCGGTCACTCCCCCCACACAGAGCCTCGTTGAGCCGCCGGCCCCCTCGCACCCCCCTCGTCTCGTCGTTCGCGAGCTCGTCGTCCATGCGCGGGTGCCGGTTGTCCGCAAGGCCGCGATGCGCTTGGAGAAGCGAGATGCCAGACCTGTCGCGCAGGCAATTGATGAAGATCGGTACGGTCGGAGCAGGAGCTCTGATGCTGCCGATGCAGTGGACCGCGGTCGCCCGGGCCGGATCGGTGGCGCCCGCGGAGGTACGCGCGGCCAACGACCTGGCTCTCTGGTACGACAGAGGCGCCGGCACGGACTGGCTGCGCGCCCTTCCCATCGGCAACGGGCGCCTCGGCGCCATGGTGTACGGCAACGTCGACACGGAGCGGCTGCAGCTCAACGAGGACACGGTCTGGGGCGGCGGGCCGTACGACCAGAGCAACCCCAAGGGCCTGGCGGCGCTGCCGGAGATCCGGCGCCTGGTCTTCGAGGACAAATGGGCCGAGGCCCAGACCCTGATCGACCAGAACATGCTGGGCAAGCCCGCGGGCCAGCTCGCCTACCAGACGGTCGGCAACATCAGGCTGACCTTCCCCGGCACCGGCGGGTTCTCCGAGTACAACCGCCAGCTGGACCTCACCACCGCCACCACGTCCGTCACCTACCTGCTGAACGGCGTGCGGTACAGGCGCGAGGTGTTCGCCAGCGCGCCCGACCAGGTCATCGTCATCCGCCTGACCGCCGACAAGCCCGGCTCGATCACGTTCAGCGCGACGTTCGACAGCCCTCAGCGCACGACGCTCACCAGCCCGGACGGCACGACGGTGGCGCTCGACGGCGTCTCGGGCAACTTCGAGGGCATCACCGGCCAGGTCAAGTTCCTCGCGCTGGCCAAGGCCGTCGCCGAGGGCGGCGCCGTCACCAGTTCCGGCGGAACGCTCCAGGTGTCGGCCGCCGACAGCGTGACGCTGCTGATCTCCATCGGCTCCAGCTACGTGAGCTACAAGGACGTCAGCGGCGACTACCAGGGCATCGCGCGGCGGCACCTCGACGCAGCCCAGGGCAGGACCTACGACGCGCTGCGCAGCCGGCACGTGGCCGACTACCAGGCGCTGTTCGGGCGGACGACGCTCGAGCTCGGCCGCACCTCGGCGGCCGACCAGCCGACCGACGTCCGGATCGCGCAGCACGGGGCCGTCGACGACCCGCAGTTCTCCGCGCTGCTGTTCCAGTTCGGCCGTTACCTGCTGATCTCCTCTTCGCGTCCCGGCACCCAGCCGGCCAACCTGCAGGGCATCTGGAACGACTCGCTGAGCCCGCAGTGGGACTCGAAGTACACCATCAACGCCAACCTGCCGATGAACTACTGGCCCGCCGACACGACGAACCTGTCGGAGTGCTACGAACCGGTGTTCGGCATGATCAAAGACCTCACCGAGACCGGCGCCCGCACGGCCCAGGTGCAGTACGGCGCCGGCGGCTGGGTCACCCACCACAACACCGACGCGTGGCGGGCCACCTCCGTCGTCGACGGCGCGTTCTGGGGCATGTGGCAGACCGGCGGCGCGTGGCTGGCCACCATGATCTGGGACCACTACCTGTTCACCGGCGACGTCGAGTTCCTCCGGAAGAACTACCCGGCCATGAAGGGCGCCGCCCAGTTCTTCCTCGACACTCTCGTGGAGGAGCCGAAGCTCGGATATCTGGTGACGAACCCGTCGAACTCGCCGGAGCTAGCGCATCACGCGAACGCCAGCGTGGCCGCGGGGCCCACGATGGACAACCAGATCCTGCGTGACCTGTTCCACGGCTGCGCCGAGGCGAGCGAGGTGCTCGGTGTGGACGCGAGCTTCCGGGCGCAGGTCCTGGCCGCCAAGGACCGGCTCCCTCCGATGAAGATCGGCTCGCGCGGCAACATCCAGGAGTGGCTCTACGACTGGGTGGAGACCGAGCGGAACCATCGGCACGTCTCGCACCTGTACGGCCTGCACCCCAGCAACCAGATCACCAAGCGCGACACCCCGGAGCTGTACAACGCGGCGCGGCGGACCCTCGAACTGCGCGGCGACGACGGCACGGGCTGGTCCCTCGCCTGGAAGATCAACTACTGGGCGCGGATGGAGGAGGGCAAGCGGGCACACGACCTGGTCCGCCTCCTCGTGACGCCGGCCAGGCTCGCGCCGAACATGTTCGACCTGCACCCGCCGTTCCAGATCGACGGCAACTTCGGCGCCACGTCCGGCATCGCCGAGATGCTGCTGCAGAGCCACAACGGCGAACTGCACGTGCTGCCGGCGCTGCCCGAGGCATGGCGGAACGGGAAGGTGCAGGGCCTGCGGGGCCGCGGCGGCCACACCGTCGGCGCGGAGTGGAGCGACGGACAGGCCGACGAGTACCTCTTCACGCCCGACCGCGACGGTGTCGTCAAGGTACGCGGCGGCATCTTCACCGGCCGCTACAAGCTCATCGACGTCGCCGGCGGCACGGTCAAGGTGGACAAGACCGAGCCCGACGCCGTCAAGATCACGGCGCAGGCCGGGCACACCTACCGGGCGTACGTGCTGCAGAAGGTCTCGGTGGCCGCGCCCGCCGAGGTCACGCCGGGTCAGGGGGCGAAGGTCCAGGTCACCGTCCGGGCGGTCGAGGCGTCGCTGGCGTCGGCGACGGTGGCCCTCAAGGCGCCGGAGGGGTGGACCGTCGCCCCCGCGCAGGCCAGCGTGGGGCCCCTGGCACCGGACGCGAAGGCCACGGTGGAGTTCACCCTCACTCCCGCCGCCGGCGCGGCGACCGGCACCGCGGTCCTCACCGCCGTCGTAGGCGGCACCGAGGCGGGCGAGGCCTGGACCACGTCCACGAAGGCCACGGTGCAGGTGTGGGGTGGCGGGGAGAAGACGCTGGAGGAGCTCTTCAGCAACGTCGCCGTCACCGACGACACCAACACCGCCCCCGGAAACTTCGACGGCAACGGCGCCAGCATCTCCGCCCAGGGACTGGCGACCGTCGGTGTCACCCCCGGGGCCACCGTCACCAAGAACGGGCTGAAGTTCACGTGGCCCAACGTCGCGGTGGGCACCCCCGACAACGCCATCGCCTCGGGGCAGTCCCTCAAGGTGACCGGGACGGGCAAGACGCTCGGCTTCCTGCTGACCGGGACCTACGGCGCGGTGTCCGGCCCGGCCACCATCGTCTACAAGGACGGCACGAGGCAGACCTTCACCCTCAGCTCGCCCGACTGGTACGGCGCGCCCAGGCCGGAGGGCGACGCCGCCGTCGTGGCCCCCTACCAGAACCGGCCGAACAACCAGCGGCAGAACACCGCCGCCACCATCTACTACGTCGGCGTGCCGCTGCAGAACAAGGAGATCTCCCGCGTCGACCTGCCCAACATCAGCCCACGGGCGGCGAACAACGTCGCGACGATGCACATCTTCGCGGTCGCGCTCGACGCCGTCACGCCGCCCCCGCCGGCGGTCAAGCTGACCGTCACCGCCAGCACGCGCTGCATCGGCGCCTCGGCCTACCTGGCGGTCACGGCCGTCAACGACTCCGACGTGCCGGCCACGATCACGCTGACCACTCCGTACGGCACCAAGACGGTGGCCGACGTGGCCCCGGGCAAGCAGGCCTACCAGTCCTTCAACACCCGGGCCCCCCGGATCGACGCCGGGAAGGTCACCGTGACCGGCACCGCGACGATCGGCGGCAAGCAGGTCACCTCGTCCTACGACGCGGCCTACTCCGCGGCCAGCTGCGGCTGAGCCGCTCACACCGCGGTCAGCTGCCGCTGACCGCCCAGCACAACCCGGGGCCGGCCGACCAGCCGGCCGGCCCCGCCCCCCCCTTCACGGAGCGATCACATGAGAATCACCCGGACTACTCAGATACTCGCCGCGTCGGTGCTCGGCGTCGCGCTCGCCGGTGCCGGCCTGGCCGGTCCCGCGCTGGCCGACGACGAGCCCGGCAGCGGCATCGACGTGTC
>NZ_JBFAOO010000202.1:0-12987 GCF_040675265.1 Microbispora sp. NPDC049633 | reverse complement strand
CCCGGCTGCGCGCGCTGCTCGACCGCTGGACCGAGTACGCCACGGCTCCGCTGTTCGCCGGCGGCTGTTTCCGGGCCGCGAACCTGGCGGACTTCGACAGCAGGCCGGGCCCGATCCGCGACGCGCTGTTCCGCGACCAGCAGGAGTGGGTCGCGACCATCGCGGGCGAGCTGGGGCACGCCGTCGCCGAGGGCGAGGTCTCCGGTCTGGACACCCAGCTCGCCGCCTTCCAGATCGACGCCCTGCTGTGCGCCGCCAACACCGCCCTGCGCATGGGAGACGCGGACGTGGTGGACAAGGTCTACCGTGCCGTGAACGGGATGCTGGGCCTCTGACCGGCCCTCCTGAGGAGGGCCGGTCATCCGGGGCCCGGTCACCCGAGGAGGGCCGGTCATCGCCTCAGCGGCCCGCCCCGGCCCGCTTGGGCAACAGGAAGATGAGGACGGCGGTCACCGCGGCGACCACGAACGTGCCCAGCGACGCCATCGCGAAGGCGTGCCCCGCGGCCTCCACCGGCCCGTCCGCCTGGGGGTGGAAGGAGTTGAAGAACACCGCGCCGATCACGGCGACGCCGAGCGCGCCGCCGACCTGCTGAGCCGTGGACAGCGACCCGGAGGCCATCCCCACCGACTCCGGCTTGATCCGGCTCAGCACGGTGTTCAGCAGCGGCGTGATGAGCAGGCCGCCGCCGACGCTCTGCAGCATGAGAGTGGGAATCACCAGCGCCGGAGTGAGCCGCGGGCCGAACAGCAGCACGACCGTCGTCGTCAGGTATCCGAGGGCCAGGATGATCGCGCCGACCTCGAGCACGCGCCGGCCGTACTTCGGCACGAGCCGGCCCGCCACCATGCTGAAGATGAAGAAGACGGTCGCGGCGGGCGTGTACACCAGCCCCGCGCCCAGCGCCGACATGCCGAGGCCCTGCTGCATGGCGACCGACAGCGACAGGTAGTACGAGCTGAGCAGCGCGTACACGGCCAGGACCAGCACGATGCCCAGCGAGAACGAGCGCTGGGCGAACAGCGACAGCGTCATCAGCGGATCGCCGCCGCGGCCGGCCACGGCGCGTTCGATCACGACGAAGACCCCGAACGCGATCAGGCTCGCGGCGAAACACGCCCAGATCCACCACGGCCAGCCTTCCTCCCGCCCCTGGATCAGCGGGAAGACAGCCAGCAGCAGCGCGACGCTGAGCGCCAGCATGCCGGGGATGTCGAGCTTGCGGGCCGCGGGAGAGCGCGACTCCGGGACGTACGCCAGGGCGAGCAGGAGCGTGACGACGCCGATCGGCACGTTGACCCAGAACACCGCCCGCCAGTCGGAGCCGAAGATGTCGGCTCCGATCAGCAGGCCGCCGACGAGCTGGCCGCTGATCGTGGCCATGCCGATCACGACGCCCAGGACGCCGAAGACCCGGTGCCTTCCCTTCTCGGGGACCAGCACCGTGACGACGGCGAACACCTGGGGGACCATCAGGGCCGCGCCCACGCCCTGGACGACTCGCGCGGCGATGAGCGTTCCCGGGCTCGGCGCCATGGCGCACGCGATGGACGACAGCGTGAATATCGCCATGCCCAGGACGTAGATCCGCTTGCGGCCGAACAGGTCCGCCACGCGACCACCCGTGATCATCAGGGTCGCGTAGCTGAGCTGGTATGCGGCCAGAATCCATTGCAGGTCGCCGACGGAGGCGCCCAGATCGGCCGCGATCGACGGGGCCGCCACCACGACGATGAACGAGTCGAGGATCGCCATGAACATGCCGACCATGACGAGCGACATCGCTCCCCAGGGGATCGCCGCCTCCTCCGTCGGCGCCGCGGGGGCGATCACCTGTTGCCGGTCCCTGGTCACATGACCTCCCTGTTCCTGCGCCTCTCGCACTGCGCCTGCCGTACGTGGGACTCCCCGCCGGCCCTCGGCACGACGGGACACGAAGAGAACAGGAAGAGCATACGCCCGTACGTATTTCTTCTTCAACGCTCTCATGGCGACGGGCCGGCGGCGGGAGCCGCCGGCCCGTGCGCGGAGCCGGGACCGGGAGGTGTGGCCGGTCGGGCCCGGCCGGTCAGGCGTGCCGGGGAGCGCCTTCGCCGGACCCGGCCCGGTCGCGGCCGAGGACGCCGGCCAGCGCCTTGACCATCTCCGCCGCCATCACCGCCTGCCCGGACGTGGAGAAGTGGATGCGGTCGGCGCTCAGCAGCGTGTCGCGGTCGTTGACCGGGTGGCCCCACATGTCGATGACGACGGCGCCGTACTCGGCGGCCAGGCGGCGGACCATGTCGTTCAGCGTGGTGACCCGGTCGCGCCAGTCGGGGAAGACCGGCACGACGAAGGCCCGGCCCAGGGTGAACGTGGTCAGCCGCGCGCCGGTCCCCGCCGCCAGGTCGTACATGCGCCGCAGCGTCGCCTCGATCTCGCCGAAGTCCGGCTGCCGGCGGATGATGTCGTTGGCGCCGCACGGCACGTGCAGGAGGTCGGGAGCGAACTCGAGCATCCGTCCGGCCTGCTTGTCGAGCGTCTCGCCGGTGGTCGCCCCGACCTCCGCCGTGTTCAGGTACTCCAGGTCCGGCCGGACGCGCCGCAGGATGCCGGCGAGCCGGTCGGACCACCCCTGGTCGAGATAGCCCGGACTGGGATCTCCGGTGCCGGCCGACAGGCTGTCCCCGATCACGGCGTATCGGCGCCAGGGGGCTCCGGACAGCATCCTGACGGCGTCCTCCGCCGTGACGCAGTAGGGGTCCGTCTCTTCGGTCAGACCGATGTGCGCGGTGGTATCCATTGAAAAAGAATACGATCGACCGTATTCATCAGCAAGGAGCCGCCACGCCTCGGGCCCCCGGGACGTACCGCGCGCCGGCCCGAGGCGTACGCCTCACTGACCGCCGGCGGAGGACCCGGCCCGCGGGTTCACCCGCGGGGCGCCCTGCGCGGCCCGCCCGGCCCGGCCGGACAGGATGAACGCCCTCGGGTCGGGGCGCCGGGTGGCCTTCCAGTAGGACGTGCCGGTCCCCGGCCACGAATGCCGGTTCTGTCCGGTGTGGTCGAGGAACCAGCTGTGGCAGCCGCCGGTGTTCCAGACCGACCGGTTGAGCTTGCCGTGCAGCCAGGCGTTGAACCGGCGCTGGACCTCCGCGCGCACCTCCAATCGGGTGGCCCGGCGCGCCTTCATCATGCGGAGGCACTCGACGATGTAGTGGAGCTGCGACTCGATGACGAACAGGATCGACTGCGCTCCGCCGCCGGAGTTGGGCCCCATGATCATGAACATGTTCGGCATCCCGGCGACGGTCATGCCCAGGTAGGCGGTCATGCCGTCGCGCCAGGCCTCCTGGATCGACAGCCCGTCCCGGCCTTTGATCGGGATGTCGGCGCACCGGTTGTGGGTGCGGAACCCGGTGCCGAGGATCACCACGTCCGCCTCCCGGACCTCACCGGACGCCGTCCTGATGCCGGTCTTGGTGAACTCGGCGATGCCGTCGGTGACCAGGTCCACGTCCGGGCGCAGCAGCGCGGGGTAGTAGTCGTTCGACAACAGGATGCGCTTGCACCCGATCTTGTACCGGGGGGTGAGCTTGGCGCGCAGTTCCGGATCGGGAACCTGCTTGTCCAGCATGCGCCGCGACGCCAGCTCCAGGATCTTGACGAACCGCGGGTTGAGGAAGGCCAGGACGGGGAGTTCGTGCGTCCAGTACGCGACGTTCCGGTAGAGCCACTGCGTGAACGGCAGCGTACGGAAGAGCCGGTGCTCCCAGGTCTTGAACGGCCGGTCGGCCTTGGGCAGCATCCAGTGCGCGTTGCGCTGGTAGACGTCGACGTGCGCCGCGACTCCCGCGATCTCCGGGATGAACTGCACGGCGCTCGCCCCGGTGCCGATCACCGCGACCCGCTTGCCCGCCAGTTGCACGGAGTCGTCCCACATGGCCGAGTGGAAGACCGGGCCCTTGAAGCGGGCCATGCCCGGGAAGTCCGGGACGTTCGGCAGGTGCAGCGCCCCGTGCGCCAGCACGACGACCCGCGGCCGGTACTCCTGGCCCGACCGGGTGCGGACCCGCCACCGGTCGTCGGCCTCGTCGAACTCGTACGACACCGCCTCGGTGCCGAACCTGATGAAGGACTCCAGGTCGTGGTCCTTGGCGACGCTCGCGATGTAGTCGAGGATCTCCGGCTGTCGCGCGTACATCCTGGACCATTTGCGGCTGGGGGCGAAGGAGTAGGAGTACATGACGCTCGCCACGTCGCACGCGCAGCCCGGATAGGTGTTCTCGCGCCACGTCCCGCCGACGCCGTCGGCCTTCTCCAGCACGACGAAGTCGGACATGCCGGCTCGGAGCAGTTCGATCGCCATGCCCAGCCCGGCCATTCCGGCCCCGACTATCAGGACGTCCGGTGTCTCGGCCGATTCCGTCTCCGCTGGCGTGAATCCCATGGGACCTCTCCTCACCTGCCCGGTCGTCGACGGCGAAGGTCCGGGGCACCGGACATCGCGGCCGTTGCGGCACCCATGGTCCACAAGCCCCCTGAAACACCGCTGTCCGTCGGCGGGGCCGGGTTTCAGAGGCACGTCAGGCCGGGTTGGGACAATCGCCGGGCGAATCGCGCAGACGGCGATGACGAGAGATCGGATCGCGCGTGGACTCTACAGACTCGAAGACGCCGCTCGACGTCGTGGCCGCGGACACCGGGGACCCGGATCCGGCCGAACCGCCGGAGCGGCACGCGCACATCATCGTGATCGGCGGAGGACTGGCCGGCGTCGCCGCCGCGGTCCGCTTCCGCCTCAGGGGGTGGGACGACTTCCTGATCCTGGAACGCGGCGACGACGTCGGCGGCACCTGGCGTGACAACACCTATCCCGGGGCGGCGTGCGACGTGCCGTCCCACCTGTACTCGTACTCCTTCGCCCTCAATCCGGACTGGACGAGGTCGTTCTCGGAGCAGACGGAGATCCAGGACTACATCCGCCGGGTGGCGCACCGGTACGACATCCGCCGCAGGCACGTGTTCGGGTGCGAGGTCACCGACGCCCGCTGGAACGACGCGGCCGGGCGGTGGGAGCTGCGCACCTCCAAGGGACGGTTCACCGCCGCCGTCCTGGTGGGCGCGTGGGGCGCGCTCTGCGAGCCGGCGCTGCCCGACATCCCCGGGCTCGACACGTTCGGCGGGCCAATCTTCCACTCGGCCCGCTGGAGCCACGAGGCGGACCTGACCGGCAAGAGGGTCGCGGTCATCGGCACCGGCGCCTCCGCCGTCCAGATCGTCCCCGCCATCGCGGACCAGGTCGCCGAGCTGCGCGTCTACCAGCGCACCGCCCCCTGGATACTGCCGCGCCTGGAACGCCGCTACACCAAGCCGGAACGGCTGGCCTTCCGCCATCTGCCGTTCTACCGGCGGCTCGTCCGCTCGGTCCTGTACTGGGCGCACGAGGCCCAGGTCGTCGGCCTGGCGAGGCGGCCGATGCTGCTCAAGCCCGTGGAGCGCCTGAGCAGGGCCAAGCTGCGGTACGAGGTGCGCGACCCGGAGGTACGCCGGCAGCTGACGCCCGACTACCGCCTGGGCTGCAAACGCATCCTGCTGTCCAACTCCTACTACCCCGCCTTCAACCGTGAGCACGTGCGCCTGGTGACGGCGCGGATCGACAAGGTGGGCGCCGACTCCATCGCCACCGCGGACGGCGGCCTCCACGACACCGACGCCATCATCCTGGCCACCGGGTTCCAGGTGACCGACTCCCCCACCTACCGCAAGATCTTCGGCAGGCACGGCAGGAGCCTCGGCGAGGTGTTCGACGACGTCGGCCGCAAGTGTTACAAGGGCACCGCCGTCGCGGGCTTCCCGAACCTGTTCATCCTCGTGGGCCCCAACACCGGCCTCGGCCACAACTCGATGATCTTCATGATCGAGTGCCAGGTGAACTATCTGGTCGAGGCCGTCGAGACCATGCGGCGGCGGCGCATCCGATCGGTGGAGGTGCGCGCGGACGCCCAGGACCGGTTCTCGCGGACGCTGCAGGACAAGCTGGCGCGCAGCGTGTGGAACACCGGGCGCTGCGCCAGCTGGTACATGGACAAACACGGCGCCAACACCACGATGTGGCCGGGCTTCTCCTACGAGTTCCGGCAGGTCACCCGCACGTTCGACCTCGACGCCTATCACACTTCCCACGCGGAGACCCCATGACCAGGAGAACCGGAACGACCCGTTTCACGGGAAAGGTCGCCGTCGTCACGGGCGCGGGCTCGGGGATCGGGCGGGCGCTCGCCCTGCGCCTCGCCGGGTCCGGCGCCGCTCTGGCGATCTCCGACATCGACGCCGCCGGCCTGGCCGAGACCGCCGACCGGTGCAAGGCCGGGGGCGCCGACGTCAAGGCCGACCACCTGGACGTCACCGACCGGGACGCGGTCGTCTCCTACGCCGGTGACGTCATCACCCGGTTCGGGAGGGTGAACCAGCTGTACAACAACGCCGGCATCGCCTACTACGGCGAGGTCGAACGGGCGCGCCTGGAGGACGTCGAGCACATCTTCAAGGTCAATTTCTGGGGCGCCGTGTACGCCACCACCGCCTTCCTGCCCCACCTGGTGGCGTCCGGAGACGGGCATCTCGTCACCGTCTCCAGCCTGTTCGGGCTCATCACCTTTCCCGGCCAGAGCGCCTACAACGCCTCCAAGTTCGCCGTCCGCGGGTTCACCGAGGCGCTGCGCCAGGAGATGCTGGCCGCCCGGCACCCGGTGCACGTGACCTGCGTCCACCCCGGCGGCATCAGGACGGGGATCACCCGGCGCCTGGCGGTCGCCGACGGCCTGGACGGGGACGCGATCGCGGGCGTCTTCGACCGGCGGCTGGCGTTGCACAGCCCCGAGATGGCCGCCGCCGTCATCCTCGACGGCGTGCGCAGGCGCAGGGCGCGGGTCGTCATCGGCGCTGAGGCCAAGGCCCTCGACTGGCTGGCCCGGGTCACGCCCGCCGGATCACAGCGGGCCGGCGTGCTGATGGCCCGGCTGCTCGGGCTCTCCCCCTCGCCCCGGAGCGCGCTGTGACGGCGATGCCGACGCTTCCGCTGCCGCTCGCGTCCGCGCTGCTGGCGCCCTACTACCGCCTGACCTTCCACCACCGGGTGCCGTGGCCGGTCCAACGCGCTCTGCTGAACGCCGTGGCGCGCCTGCAACCCCTCCCGGCGAACACGACGGTCTCCAGAGCGTGGCTGGGGGGCCGTCCGGCCGAGCGGGTCGTCGTCGGCGCCGCCCCCTCGTCCGAGGCCGTTCTCTACCTCCACGGCGGAGGTTTCACCACGGGGTCGCCCGCCACGCACAGGTCGCTGGCCGCCCACCTCGCCCGGGAGATCCGCCGTCCCGTCTACCTCCTGGACTACCGCCTCGCGCCCGAGCATCCGTGCCCGGCCGCGCTGGACGACACGGTCGCGGCCTTCGACGCGCTGGCCCGTGTCGCGAACTCGGTCGCCCTGGCGGGCGACTCCGCGGGCGGCGGCCTCGCCCTCGCCGCCGCCCAGGTGCTGGCCGCCCGGGGAACGGCGCGGCCGGCCGCGCTGGCCCTCGTCTCCCCCTGGGCGAACCCCGGCGTCCAGGCGGACCGGCGCCGGGATCTCGTGGTCAGCCGCACGTGGGCCTTCGCCTGCGCGGCCGCCTATCTCGGCGACGGCGACCCCGCCGACCACCGCTACGCGCCCGCGCTGGGAGCGCTTGCCGGGCTTCCACCGACCTACCTGCACACCAACACGCGGGAACTGCTCTATTCGCAGTGCCGTACGCTCGCCTCCGCGCTGCGCGCGGCGGGGGTCGAGGTGCGCTACGTCGAGCACGCCAGGCTGTGGCACGCCGCCCAGGCGCAGGCGGGCCTGGTCAGGGCGGCCGCCGAGTCGGTGCACGACATCGGCCGTTTCCTGACCGGCGTCTGGTCCGGGCTCCGGCAGGGCGCCGGGCCCGGACACGGCTCGGAGCCCTGACGAACCGGGCTCCTGCCGCCGGAGCTCCAGGCCGTCAGGGCGCCAGGCCGTCAGAGCTCCGGCGGAGCCTCCACCGCGCGGGTCAGGACCGCGACGACCTGGTCGGGTCCGAGGGCGTCCAGGCGTTCCAGCTCGGCCAGCACGTCCGGCGGTCCGCCGGTGGACAGGAACTTGCGGCCCACGATGGCGCCGTGGTCACGGCGCGTCGCGGGGCCGGCCGAACCGGTGAAGGCGTCGCGGCTCTCCGTGGCGGCCGCGCCGTCGGCCAGTTCGACGGTGACCCTGGCGCCGATCGCCATGGTGGCCTGCTCGAACGTCTCCTCCGGGCCGCCCAGCGCGGCCAGCAGGCCCGGCGCGGCGTCGCCGGTCCACCGCACGAACTCCGGCCAGTCCAGCGCCCGGTCCCCGGCCCGGCGCAGCGACTCGCCCAGCGGCGAGGTGGCCTGCGCCATCCGGATCGACAGGTCCATGTCGTGCTCGACCACGACCTTCTCCGCCAGGGCCCAGCGCTCGGGGTCGGCCAGGGCCGGGGGAGTGAGGTCCGCGGGCCCGAACGCCCCGGTCAACAGCAGTGTGGCCACGCCGTACCCGACCGACAGGGTCGCGGCCGCGACGTTCGTGCGGGGGCCGTCGAGGTCCCGGGCCACCTTCTGCTCCATCTGCCAGGTCAGCAGCGACCCGTGGACGACCACCCGGCGGACCCGGGAGGCGTCGACGGCGCCGAGCCGCCCCTGCAGCCACTCGTGCAGCCGCTCGGCGCAGTCGAACGCGGCGTGCAGGTAGGCGCTGCCGGGGAAGCGCTTGTAGGTCAGGGTGTCGGTGTGCCACCGGCGGCCGAGCCCGGTGGTCACGATCTCCGGCAGCGGGACGGCCGACAGCGCCGTCAGCAGGCCCTCCGGGTGTTCGAGGATCGTGGCCGGCCCGGTCAGGCCGTGCGCCGCGCCGTCGCACCCGTCGAGCGCCATGCGGACGGCCGTCGCCGCCGACAGCGCCTTGACGTCGCTGGTCACGACCGCGTGGTGGAGGGGGACGGGCAGGGTTCCCAGCGCCAGCCCCAGCCCCGCGACCCATTCGCCGGGAGCGGCGTCGCGGGCGCGGAGGCGGGCGGCGGCCGCGCCGGCCAGGTGGCAGTGGGTGTTGGTCTGGCCCCGGAAGAACGGGCTGAGGATCGTCGCCGCGGTGATCCTCGCGGCGCACTCGTTGGCGGTGACGATCGTGGCCAGCAGCGCCCGCCCGTCCAGCCGCTCCGGTCCGGCGTGCGCGATCGCGACGTTCACGCCTCCCGTCGAGACGTGCCCCGCGTAGGCGACCTCGTCGAAGTCGAGCGCCGAGGCCAGGGCGGCCAGCACGCAGGCCGACCGGGCGGGGTCGGCCTGCAGCGGCGGCCCGAAGGCCGCGACGATCGCCCGTCCGGCGGGATGGCGCAGCGACGCGCGCACGGCCGCCAGGTTGGAGATGAGCTGGCTGCGGGCCGCCGCGAGCGTGGCCGCGGGGATGTCCCCGTACGTCACCGCGTGCGCCCAGGCGGCGAGCCGCGCCGTTAGGCTCGCGGGCGGCTCGGCAGGCTCCGCGGAGGTGACGCCGGCGGGCCGGGTGGTCGTCATGACCCGCCTCCCCTCCCGTTCACGCCGTCGGGCGACATGGCCTCGATGTGCCGGTAGGAGCGCTCATGCCAGACCAGCGGACGGCCCTGCCCGACCCGCGTGTTCGTGAGCCGCCCGTACACCACGACGTGGTCGCCGATCTCGTCCAGGGAGTACAGGTCGCACCACCCGACCGCGAGCGCGCCGGCGATCACCGGGCTTCCGTCGACGAGCTGCACCTGGCCCTCGATCCCGGCGAAACGCGAGCCCTCGCCGGGCGACCGGCTGAACCGGTCGGCCAGGCCGGCCTGGTCGTCGGTGAGCAGATGGACCGCGAAGCACCCGGCGGCGCGGATCGCGGCCAGGGTCTGGGAGCAGGGGCGCACGCAGCACATCAGGAGAGGAGGGTCCATCGACACGCTGGTAACGGTGCTCACGGTCGTCCCCGACCAGCCGGACGGGCCGCACGAGGTGACCACGGCGACGCCGGCGGCCAGCTTGCGGCAGTAGTCGCGGAACGGCTCGGCGCCCAGGGACGGAGCGCTTCCCCGCACGGAACTCGCACTGACCACGCGATCACCTCTCACTGAACCACGACGGCGCGTCGGCCGCGGTGAGGACGGTCAGTGCGGCCGGGACGACGTGGACGTCGTAGGACGGGGTGGTCCGCGGCATGAGCTCCCCGTCGTGCTCGTACAGCAAGGGCTGTCCGTCCAGGCGCGCGACGGTGATCCGTTCGCCGCGCCCCCACCGCACCCCCGGCACGTCGTAGACACGGCCGTACAGCGCGGCCTGCCCGAACTCGTCCATGTCCACGGCGGCGGTGACGACGGTGATGTCGAGCTTCCCGTCGTCCACGATCGACTCCGGGACCAGGTGCAGCAGGCCCCCCCGGTAGCGGAAGCCGGCCACGATCGTCTCGATGACGTCCCCCTCGTAGACGACCTCGCCGTCGACGGTCACCCGGCCCGGGTACGGCACGTAGCCCTCCATGGCGGCCAGGGCGGCCGCCATGAGCAACTCCCGCCCCCTCCCCGCCATCCTCCTGGCCGCGAGCAGGGTCTCGGCGAACAGACCGCTGCCCGAGCCCAGCAGCACCAGGTGGTCGTTCTGCTCGATCCTGGCCAGGTCGATCGTCCGGCTGACGGCCTCTCCCCGCAGCGCCGACCCGGCCACGCTCTCCCACGGCTGGTCGTTCCACAGACCCCGGTAGCTGGAGTTACCGGTTCCGGCCGGCGCGATCAGGAGTGGGGGAAGCGCGGCGACGCCCGTCTCGCGGGCCTGGCAGAGGCCGGCGGCCACCTCCGAGACCGTGCCGTCGCCGCCGACGGCGACGAGGATGTCCGGAGGAGTGGCGGCGGCGGCCAGCTTGTAGGCGATGCCGGCCGCGTCGCCCGCCGCCGTGGTCGCGAAGACCTCCACGTCGGCGGTGCCCACCTCCCTCATGGCGTTGACGGCGGCTTCGCCGTCGCCGCCGGCCGCCGGGTTGACGACCGCGGCGACGCGCACCTGCTGATTCATGTTCACACCTTTCGCGACGCTCCGGCGTCAGTCGCGTCTGCGCACGACGCGAAGACGCGCGCCCTGCTTGGGGATCATGGTGATGTGGCGCATCGCGCTGCCCTCGTCACCGGGGTCGACTGTCTCCAGGTCCACCGCGCGCAGCAGCGCGGCCATCACGTTCTCCACTTCCACCTGGGCGAACGTCGCGCCGAGGCAGCGGCGTACGCCGCCGCCGAAGGGGATCCAGGCGTTCTGCGGCGGGCTGCCCTCCAGCCACCTCTCCGGGCGGAAGCGCCGCGCGTCGGGACCCCACAGCCGGGGATCGATGTGCACGGCGCCGACGGACGGCAGCACGGAGACTCCGGCGGGCAGCCGGTAGCCGGCCAGTTCGATGGGCTCGGTGAGGCGCCGCGCGACGTTGTGGATCACGGGCCGGACCCGCAGCGCCTCCTTGAAGACGGCGGTGCGGTAGGGGTCCTTCGGCTCGTCCAGTCCGTCGCGCACCCGCGCCAGCACCCGTGGGTGACGCACCAGGCGTTCGAACAGCCAGGCGAGGGCGACCGCCGTCGTCTCGTGCCCGGCGACCAGGAGCGTCATCACCTCGTCGCGTACGACCACGTCGTCGGGCTCGTCCTCAAGCAGCATGGACAGGGCGTCGGAACGGCTGCCGCGCGACGGATCCCGGCGCCGCCTGGCGATCTCGGCGTGGATCAGCTCGTCGGTGTGGTCGAGACTGCGTACGTAGTCGCGCCACGGCCACACCTTGCCCAGCTCGGGCCGGATCCAGACCAGGATGTCGGACAGGCGGATGTCGGACACGCGGCGCAGCGCGCGGCCGAGCTCGTCGGCGCGCCGCAGGTCGTCCACGCCGAACACGAGCCGCACCATGATCTTGAGGGTGAGCGCGTAGGCCCGCTCCAGGAACCTGAAGGGCCGGTCCACCGGCCAGCTCCGCGCCTCCTCCGCCGCCATCTCGCGCATCGCCTCGGCCATCGTGGCGATCCGCTCGTGGTGGAAGGGCGGCATCATCCGCTTGCGGGCCGGCTTGTGCTCCGGCGCGTCCAGCGTCAGCACCGAGTGGCGGCCGACGATCGGCACCAGGAGGGAGTTGCCCTCGCCCGCGTGGAAGACCTCGGGCGCGCCCCGGAAGACCTCCCGGATGTGGTCGGGATCGCGCAGGATGACGAACGGGCCGCCGGGCACGACCCGCAGCGTGACGATGTCCCCGAACCGGTCGTGCATCTCCGGCAGGTAGTGCTGACGGCCGTGCCGGAAGCGGATGGTCTGCCACAACACCGGGTGAGACGGACCCGGCGGCATCCCCTCCGTCGAGGCGTCGACCGACACGCGGCCGATCGACGCCGACGACATCAACCGCTCGTTGGCGGTCGCGTTGTCGCTGCCCAGGCTGTCCATCGGTGTTCCTCTCTGAGGGGACGCGACGTCACGACACGTCGGACACGGCGGTGAGATGCGACAGATAGCGGTCCAGGGCGCGGTCCACGAGACGTCCCCGGGGCACCCACGGGCCCTTCGCCCGGATCCAGGGCAGGCGACGCGCGGCGTGCTCGTCGCCGTGCTCGTCGCCGTGCTCGTCGCCGTGCGCGATCCAGGACGCGAGCCGGGCGCCGTGGTAGACCGAGGCCGCGAGCCCGTGCCCGTTGCACCCGCCCGCGTAGTACAGCTCCGGTTCGTGCGGATGGCGGCCGACGACCGGCAGGCCGTCGCGCGTCACGCCGATCGGTCCCGCCCACACCGACTCGAGCTCCACCTCGGCCAGGAGCGGGGACAGTTCCCGTACCGCCGCGCGGAGCTTCCCGGGGAACGGCGCGGACGAACCGTACGGCCCGCGCCGGATCGCCCCTCCGCCCACCACGAGCCGCCCGTCGGAGGTGAGCCGGAAGTACGGCGCCAGCTCGCCGTGCCCGATCAGCGGCT
>NZ_JBFAOO010000201.1:0-13144 GCF_040675265.1 Microbispora sp. NPDC049633 | reverse complement strand
GTCGGTGCCGCACGTGCTGTGTCCCGACACCGCCTTCCACGCGGGGCTGCCCGCCGCCGCCGCGACCTACGCCCTGCCCGCCGAGTGGCGGCGCCGGTGGGGGCTGCGCCGTTACGGCTTCCACGGACTGTCGTACGCCTGGGCGGCCCGGCGGGCGGCCGAACTGCTCGGCCGGCCGGCCGAGGAGGTCGATCTGGTCCTCACGCATCTCGGCGGCGGCTGCTCGGTCTGCGCCGTACGGAACGGCCGCAGCGTGGACACCTCGATGGGATTCACGCCGCTGGAGGGCGTGCCGATGAGCAAGCGGTCGGGCAGCGTCGATCCCGGCATGCTCCTGTGGCTGCTGTCCGGTTCACGCCTCACGCTGGAGGAGTTGCGCGACGGGCTGGAGCACGACTCCGGCCTGCTCGGGCTCTCCGGCGGCCTGTCCGGCGACACCCGCGACCTGGTCGCCTCGGCCGACGAGGCCGCGGCGCTGGCGCTCGACGTGTTCGCCTACCGGGTCGGCCGGGAGATCGCCGCCGCGACCGCCGCTCTCGACCGGCTCGACGCGGTGGTGTTCACCGGCGAGATCGGCTGGGACCAGCCGGAGGTGCGCGAGGCGGTGTGCGCCAGGCTGTCGCTGCTCGGCGTGGAGCCGCCCGCGGTGACCGACGCCGACCGGGACCTCGTCGTCAGCCCGCCGGGCGCCCGCGTGCCGGTCCTCGTCGTACGGCCCCGAGAGGAGCTCCAGGTCGCCCGGGAGACCCTCGCCGCGCTGGGCCGTGCCGGTGAAGCCGGACGGCCGTAGAATCCGCGGACATGCGCATCTTCACCGTGGACTCCTTCACCGACCGGCCTTTCCGGGGCAATCCCGCCGCGGTCTGCCTGCTCGACGACACCGTGCCGGACGAGTGGATGCAGGCGGTGGCCGCCGAGATGCGCCATTCGGAGACGGCCTTCGTGCTGCCGCAGGACGACGGGCCGCGCTCGCTGCGCTGGTTCACCCCCGCGGTCGAGGTCGCGCTGTGCGGGCACGCCACCCTGGCCACCGCGCACGTCCTCTACTCCCTGGGCGAGTCCGGGCGGCTGGAGTTCGCCACGAAGAGCGGCGTGCTCGCCACCGAGCAGGCGGGCGATGGCCTGATCACGATGGACTTCCCCGCGAACGCGGCCGCGCCGTGCCCGCCGCCGGACGGCCTCGCCGAGGCCCTGGGCGTCGCCCCGCTGTGGACCGGGCGCAGCCGGTTCGACGTCCTGGTCGAGGTCGGGTCGGCCGACGAGGTGCGGGCCGCCGAGCCCGACATGACGCGGCTGGCCGAGGTCGAAGCCAGGGGCGTCATCGTCACGGCGTCCGGCGAGGGCACCTCCGCCGACTACGTCTCCCGGTTCTTCGGGCCCCGCGTGGGCGTGCCGGAGGACCCGGTCACCGGCTCGGCCCACTGCGTGCTCGCGCCGTACTGGTCGGCCAGGTTCGGCCGTGACACGCTCGTCGGGGAACAGCTGTCGCAGCGCGGCGGGACCGTGCGCACGACCCTGCGCGGCGACCGGGTCGAACTCGGCGGGCAGGCGGTGACCATCTGGTCCGGCGAGCTGGAGGTCTGACCTCGCTTCCGGTCACGATCTGACCGTGCGCAGAGCCCGGGCCCAGGGCACGAGCTTGTCGAGCATGCGCCCCACGGCGTCCTCCTGATGGGCGCCGGGCCGGAAACGGGAGAAGTCCTCGAAGTCGTCCCGTAGGGAGAGAGCGACCTGCGGACCCACGCCGGCCACTCCGGGCGTGGCGAGAATCTGGCGCAGGTGCTCGATGGCGCGCGTGCCGCCGTTCAGGCCGTAGCCCACGAATCCGGCGGCCTTGTCCGCCCACTCGGCGTACAGGAAGTCGATCGCGGTCTTGAGCACGCCCGACGTCGAGCGGTTGTACTCAGGGGTCACGAAGACGAACGCGTCGAGCGCGGCGATCGCCTGCGACCACCTCTTGGTATGGGGGTGCTCGTAGTGGCCGGTACCGGCGGGCTGCGGCTCGTCGAGGTGCGGCAGCGCGTAGGTTTCGAGGTCGACCAGCGCGTAGTCGGCGTCGCCGCGCTTGACCGCCAGGTCGTGGACCCAGCGCGCGACCGCCTCCCCGTTGCGGCCCGGACGGGTGCTGCCGATGATGACACCTACTTTGATCATGCGAATGGTCCCTTTCCCGTGGGCGAGGGGGCTCGGCGCCGGGCCCGATGCCGACAACTCTAGGAAGCGGCCGGGAGAAGACCAATGCGTCTGGATATGCCATTTATACGCGAGAGTCTTGCCGACTAGACTCGCCGCATGGATGTCCTGAGCGACGTCATCGCCATCATGCGTACGGGCCGTCCGCGCTCCGCGCGCGTGTCGTGGCGGGCGCCCTGGGGACAGCGATTTCCGGCCGAGCCCGGCTCGGCCACCTTCCAGGTGGTCATGCGGGGGTCCTGCTGGTTCCTCCCGCCGGAGGGCGACCCCGTCGCGCTGAGCGTGGGAGACGTGGTGTTCCTCCCCGGGGGCGACGGGTACGGCCTGGCCGACAGCCCCACGACGCCCCTGGCCGAGCCCGTCTGCGACCCCTACCGGGACATGGGCGTGATCAACACGACCCTCGGCGGCGCCGGAGCGGAGACGGTCACGCTCTGCTGCGGATACCGGCTCGACCCGGCCAGGAGCCATCCGAGCCTGCGGTCGCTGCCGGACGTGATCCACCTGCCCGCCCGGCTCGGCCGTCACCCCGAGCTGCGGGCCGCGGTCGACCTGCTCGCCCGGGAGATCGAGACCCCCAGCCTGGGCGCCGACACCGTGGTCTCGTCCCTGCTCGACATCCTGCAGCTCTACATCCTGCGCGCGTGGTTCGAGGCCGAGGGGGCGCACTGCACCGGGCGGGGCTGGGCCGCCGCCCTCGCCGACCCTGCCGTCGGCGCCGCCCTCGACGCCATCCACCGTGACCCCGCCCGTCCCTGGACCGTCCAGTCGCTCGGGGAGCGGGCCGGCCTGTCCCGCGCCGCCTTCTCCCGGCGCTTCACCGACCTCGTCGGCAGGCCGCCCCTGACCTATCTCACCTGGTGGCGGCTGTCCACCGCGGCCCGCCTCCTGCAGGAGACCGACGTCTCGGTGGCGGAGGTGGCCAGGCGCGTCGGGTACGGCTCGGAGTTCGCGTTCGGCAACGCGTTCAAACGCGAACACGGCATCTCCCCGGGCAGATACCGCCGGGTGGTCTGCGCCCCCGCCTCCTGAGCGCCGTTCCCCGTCAGGGAGTCGCCACGGCGAGTGCCGCCTCGATCCGCCAGACGGCGATGATCGCCCCGAGCGCCAGCAGCCGAACGAGGTCGGCGTCGGACCGGCCGCCCCCGGCCTCCCGCCAGGCGGCGACGTCGGCGTCGGTCACCCGGTACGGCGCGAGGGCGGCCAGCAACGCGAGCCGGGCCGCCGGTCGCTCCGCGGGCGCGACCTCCGCCAGCGGACCGGACGGCCCGCCGGACAGCGCCCCACCGGATAAGGCCCCACCGGACAGGACAGGGTGCGCGCCGTCCCAGGAGGCCACGACCTCCACGACCACCCTCCCGGCCGTGCCGCCCAGGAGGGCGGCCCCCTCCCCCGCCGTGGCGTGCAGCGCGGCGAACGCCGTTCCGGCCGGCGTGCCCACCCCCCACGCCGGGACCCTGCCCGACGGCAGCCCCCGCAGCAGGGGCAGCGCCTCGCCCTGCGGCAGCCTGCGGCGTACCGTCCTGGACAGGGCCCTGCCACCCAGGTTGCGGACGAGCCGGGACCGCTGCAGGCCGGCGGGCAGGAGATCGGCGGTCAGCAGCGACGACACCATCCGGTTGATGAAGTGGAAGGCGAGGGCCGTGCCGACGTACTCGGCCGCCTGATCGGGCGGGCACGGCGGCGCCTGTCCGGCCGTCGCCGTGCCGGTGGCCCAGGCGAACAGCCGCGCGTGCTCCGGATCGGACGGCGTCTCCCCGCGCGCCACGTTCTCGGCGAGCCGGTGCTCGCCGGTCGCGTGCAGGAGCATGGCGTGCGCGTCCACGCAGAAGGGGCACTTGTTGGCGAGCGAGATCCCGGCGGCGACGACCTCCTTGGCCGCTCTCGGGGCCTGCCCGGCGAGCAGCGACTCGCGCAGCACGGCCCAGGTGGGCGCCAGCACGTCCGGAGCCGGGGACAGCGTCATGAACAGCGGCATGCGGGCCATGCCGAAATCCCGGGCGATCTGGTCGTAGACCTCGGCCACCCTGCCGGTCGCCGCCTCCCTGGGCACCGGGGTCACGTAGCGGTACGGCGTGGGCATGCTGGCCTCCCCATCGGTCGTGCTCTCATGCGGCCCGATCCTGCCGGTCGCCGCCGTCCCGGTCGTCGTACGGCGGAAGGCGTTCCACGCCGCTCCCATGCACGGCGGGAGGCGGCCGCCGTACTACGGCGGGAGTAGCGCGGGATCGGTCCGCCGGGAGGAGGCGGTGCGAATCGGTCACGGTTTACGCTTCGCACATGCACGGCGATCGCGCACGGCAGGCCTCCCCCGGCCCGCCCGTCTTCCCGGATCAGAAGGCGTCGCCTGACACCGACGTGGTCGCACCGGCTCCGCCGGACAGCCGGACGGGTGCCAGGCGCCTCCCCCGGACCTACGCCGCGGACGCCGCGCTCGCGGGCGTCGTGGCGGCGCTGCTCGCGGGCGCGACCCTGCTGCCCGGCGCGCCGAGCGGCCCGGCTCGGGTGGGGGTGGTGGGCTACCTGCTCCTGACGGGCGGGTCCGCCGCCCTGGCCGTGCGGCGGACGGCGCCGGTGACCGCACTCGTCGTCTCGGCGGCCTGCATGCTGGCCTACGCCCTGCGAGTGCCCCCCGAGACCGCGACCGCGGTCCCCGTGATGATCACCGTCTTCTCCGCCGCGAACGCCGGCCGGCGCGTGTGGGCGGCGTCGGTGAGCGCGGTCTACCTCGCCGGTGTCCTGCTCGTGGAGTTGTCGGACCTCGGCACGCGGACCCCGCGCGAGGTGGTGGACCGGGTCGGCCTGCTGCTCGGCTGGTTCGTCGCCGCCAGCGTGGCGGGGGTCGTCTCACGGCAGCGCCGGGCCTACCTGCGCCAGGCCGAGCAGCGCGCCATCGAGGCGGAGCGCACCCGCGAGGAGGCCGCGCTGCGCCGGGCCGGCGAGGAGCGGCTGCGCATCGCCAGGGAGCTGCACGACTCGCTCACCCACAGCATCTCCATCATCAAGGTGCAGGCCGGGGTGGCCGCCCATCTGGCGCGCAAGCGGGGAGAGGACGTGCCGCCGGCGCTGCTGGCCATCCAGGACGCGAGCGCGGACGCCATGCGGGAGCTGCGCGCGACGCTGGAGGTGCTGCGCGAGCCCGGCGCCGACGACGCGCCCGGCACGGCCAGAACCGACCGGATCGGCGAGCTGGTCGAGCGGGCGCGGTCGGCGGGCGTGCCGGCGACGCTGGCGGTCACCGGCACGCCCCGCGCCCTGCCGCCCGAGGTCGACCTCGCCGCCTACCGGATCGTGCAGGAGGCGCTCACCAACGTGGCGCGGCACGCGGGCCCCGCCTCGGCGTCGGTGCACGTCGGCTACCGGCCCGGCGTCCTCGTCGTACGCGTCGAGGACGACGGCCGGGGCCTGCCCGGCGGACCGTCCGCCCCGGAGCGGCCCGGCCCGGAGCGGTCCGGTGCGGCGCGCACGGGCGTGGGTCTCACCGGCATGCGGGAGCGGGTGTCCGCGCTCGGCGGGCGGCTCCAGGCCGGGCCGGGCCCGGACGGCGGATTCACCGTCCACGCCGAGCTGCCCCTCACCGGCGTCACCGGCGAGTCGCGCGTCGAGGAGGGTGCGGCGTGATCAGGGTGCTGCTCGTGGACGACCAGGCGCTCATCCGGGCCGGGTTCCGGGCGCTGCTCGACGCCGAGGAGGGCATCGAGGTGATCGGCGAGGCGGGCGACGGCGCCCAGGGCCTGGCGCTGGCCGAGCGGCACGTGCCCGACGTCGCGCTCGTGGACATCCAGATGCCCGTCATGGACGGCATCGAGACGACCCGCCGCATCGCCGCCGACCCCCGCCTGGCCGCGACGCGGGTGGTGATGCTGACCAACTACGGGCTCGACCGGTACGTGTTCGACGCGCTGCGGGCGGGCGCGAGCGGGTTCCTGCTCAAGGACACCGAACCCGTGGAGCTCCTCCAGGCCATCAGGGTCGCGGCGCGCGGCGACGCCCTGCTGTCCCCGGCCGTCACCCGCACGCTGATCAGCGAGTACGTCTCCCGCCCGCCGGACGCCGTGCCCACGGCCGCCCTGGAGGAACTCACGAACCGCGAACGGGAGGTCGTCGCCCTGGTCGCGCGCGGCCTCACCAACGAGGAGATCGCCGCGCACATGGTGATCAGCCCGTTCACCGCCAAGACCCACGTCAGCAGGGCGATGACGAAGCTGGGCGCGCGGGACCGCGCCCAGCTCGTCGTGTTCGCCTACGAATCCGGCCTGGTGGTCGCCCGGGGTTCCGTCAGGCCACGCTGAGCGTGCTCAGGCGTGTCGCGCACGCAGGCGGGCCGCCGCTTCGACGACGCCTGCGAGCGCGGCCTCGACCTGCTCGTACGAGCGGGTCTTCAGCCCGCAGTCGGGGTTCACCCAGAGCCGCTCGGCCGGCACCGCCCGCAGCGCCTCCGTGAGCAGGCCCTCGACCTCGTCGGCGCCCGGGACGCGCGGCGAGTGGATGTCGTACACCCCAGGTCCGAGCCCCCGGGAGAAGTCGCCGGCCGCGCCGAGCAGCCGCCCCCGCGAGCGGGCCGACTCGATGCTCGTGACGTCGGCGTCGAGGCCGTCGATCGCGGCGAGGATCTGGTCGGCGTCCGAGTAGCACAGGTGCGTGTGGATCTGCGTGCGCCCGCTCGCGCCCGAGGTCGCCCATCGGTAGGCCGCGACGGCCCACTCCAGGTAGGCGTCCTGCTCGGCACGCCGCAGCGGCACCAGTTCCCGCAGGGCCGGCTCGTCGACCTGGATGACGCTGATGCCCGCCTCCTCCAGGTCGCCCACCTCCTCACGTACGGCGTCGGCGACCTGGAACACCACCTCGCGCAGCGGCAGGTCGTCGCGGACGAACGACCACGCCACGATGGTCACCGGGCCGGTCAGCATGCCCTTGACCGGCTTGCTCGTGAGCGACTGCGCGTACCGCGCCCAGCGGACGGTGATCGGCTCGGGCCGCCGTACGTCGCCGTGCAGGATGGGCGGGCGGGTGCAACGCGAGCCGTACGACTGGACCCAGCCGTGCCGGGTGACGGCGAAGCCGTCGAGGTGCTCGGCGAAATACTGCACCATGTCGTTGCGCTCGGGCTCGCCGTGCACGAGGACGTCCAGCCCGAGCCGCTCCTGCAGCGCGATCACCCGCTCGATCTCCGTGCGGACCACGCTCTCGTACGCCGCCTCGCCGATCTCCCCCGCCGCCAGCGCGGCCCGCGCCCGGCGCAGTTCGCCCGTCTGGGGGAACGAGCCGATCGTGGTGACCGGGAGAAGCGGCAGCTTGAGGTGCTCGGCCTGCGCCGCCGCGCGTACGGGGTAGGGGGCACGGCCCTGCGCGGTCCGGTGTCCGGACGCCTGTGCACGGCCCTGGACGGCGGACCGTCCGGACACTTCACGGCCGGGTGCGTGATGGCGGGGTGAATGCTTGCGGGGCGCGGAGGCGAGCAGGCCCGCCAGCTCGACCACCTCGGCGACCTTCTGCTCGGCGAACGCCAGCCGCTCCCGCAGCGCGGGATCGAGGCCGGTCTCCCGCTCCACGTCGTACGGCACGTGCAGCAGCGAGCACGACGTGCCCACCGTCACCCGGCCGGCGCGCTCCCGCACGGCCAGCAGCGTGGCCAGCGCCCGGTCCTGGTCGGTGCGCCACACGTCGCGGCCCGACACCACCCCGGCGACGACCGTCTTGCCGGCCAGTGCGTCCGCGCCGTCAGCCGTGCCGCGGACGAGGTCCAGGGCGACGGCCTCGACCGGCGTCGCGGCCAGCACCGGCAGCGCGTCGCCGAGATCCCCGAAGTAGGAGGCGACCAGCAGCGCGGGCCGGTTCTCCAGCCGTCCCAGCCGCCCGTACGCCGCCTCGACCGCGGCCAGCTCGGCGGGGGTGCGGTCGGCGACCAGGGCGGGTTCGTCGAGCTGCACCCAGGCGACGCCCTCCGCGGCCAGCTCGGCGAGCAGCCGCGCGTACACCTCGACGACGTCGTTCAGCCGGTCGAGCGGGACGAACCCGTCGGAGCTGCCCGGCGCGGCCTGCGCCAGCAGCAGGAACGTCACCGGCCCGACGACCACAGGCCGGGTCTCCAGCCCCAGGGCGCGAGCCTCGCGCACCTCGGCCAGCGGCTTGCCGGCGTCGAGGGCGAAGACCGTCTCCGGGCCGATCTCCGGGACGATGTAGTGGTAGTTGGTGTCGAACCACTTGGTCATGCGCAGCGGGGGGATTCCCTCGGCGCCACGGGCCATCGCGAAATAGGTCGTCAGGTCGTCGTCCTGCCGGTGACGCGCGGGCACCGCGCCCAGCAGCACCGCCGTGTCGAGGACCTGGTCGTAGTAGGAGAACGTGTTCGACGGCAGTCCCTCCAGGCCCAGCGCGGCGAGCCGCCGCCAGGTGTCCTCCCGCAGACGCCGCGCCGTGCCTTCCAGATCCGCCCGGCTCGTGCGCCCCTCCCAGTACGACTCCAGCGCCCGCTTCAACTCCCGATCCGGGCCGATCCTCGGATACCCCAGCACGGTGGACGCGGGAAAAGACGACGTCATCACGACTCCTCGTTCGTCAGACAGGACGCTTTGCATCCTCTCCGCGCCCGAGTCGGTCGGGCCGGATCCATTGCCCGTGCTTATGGATCACCGCACTGCCACCTTGATAAGCCGCGGGCATCCATAAACAGCGGACGACCGCGAGGTCAGCGGGGGGCGTCCATGCGCTGGGTGCCGATGACCGACAGCAGCCGCAGCGCCTCCTCGGACGGCGAACCGGGGACGGCCGTGTAGATCACCACCTGCTGGTCGCGGTCGCTGATGTCGAGGACGTCGCAGTTGACGGTGACCGGGCCGACCATCGGGTGGCGGAAGGTCTTGCACAGCGTGGGCCCGCTCCCCACGTCGTGGGACTCCCACAACCGCGCGAACTCCGCGCTCTTCGCGAGGAGCTCGTCCACCAGCTCGGTCACCTCGGGCGAGTCGGGGTAGCGGGCGGCGGCGGCACGCAGACGCCGGGCCGCGTGGCGGGCGAACTCCTCGGCGTCGGAGACCCCGTACAACCGCCGCCCCTCGCGATGCGGTCCGAGGAACACGCGGCGCACCAGGTTGCGGTCGCGCGGCGGCAGGGCGGAGAAGTCCTCCATGAGAGCGGCGGCCAGGTCGTTCCAGGCGAGCACCTCGAGCGTCGCGGACGTCACGAACGCGGCGGTCTGCGGCAGCCTCCGCAGCAGATCCAGGATGCTCTGCCGCACCTCGCGCGGGGGCCCCGGCGGCGGGGCGGGCGGGGCGCCCGCGAGGTGGTGGAGGTGGGCGCGCTCGGCGTCCGACAGGCGCAGGGCCCGGGCCAGCCCGGCCAGCACCTCGCGTGACGGGCGCGGGCCGCGGGCCTGTTCCAGCCGGGTGTAGTACTCGGCCGAGATGAACGCCAGCTGCGCCACCTCCTCACGGCGCAGCCCCGGAGTCCGGCGCCGGGGTCCGGCGGGCAGTCCCACGTCGGCGGGGGTGATCCGCTCGCGCCTGCTGCGCAGGAATCCGGCCAGTTCTCGTCGGTCCATACCTCCAGTGTGACCCGGACGCGCCGGCGATCCAGGTACCGCCGGTGCCTGGATGCGCCGCGCCCACCGGCGAAGGCTGAGTGCCATGGACAACACATCGACCACTGAGACGCTCACCCCCGCCGCGGGCCTGCTGGCCGGCAAGGTCGCCTTCGTCAGCGGCGCCGGACGCGGTATCGGAGCCGCGGCGGCGCGGCTGTTCGCCCGGGAGGGCGCCCGGGTGCTGCTCGCGGCCCGGACGCAGGCCCAGCTGAAGGCGGTGACCGAGGAGATCCGGGCCGCGGGCGGCACCGCGGACCATGTCGTGTGCGACCTGGCCGACGCGGCGAGCGTGCGCGCCGCCGTGAGCCGCGCGGTGGACCTGTACGGCCGGCTCGACGTCGCCTTCAACAACGGGGCGGCGATCCAGCGGCCCGGCCCGATGGACCGGATGCCGGAGGCCGACTTCGACCACATCTACGCCGTGAACCTCAAGGGCGTCTGGCAGGCCATGGTCGCCGAGGTGGAGGCGATCCGGGCCACCGCCGGCACGGGCGCCATCGTCAACAACTCGTCCGTCGGCAGCCTGCGGGGCAACCCCGAGCTGCCGGCCTACGGTGCGATGAAGCGGGCGGTCAACAGCCTCACCGAGTCGGCCGCCGTCACCTACGGCCCCGAAGGCATCCGCGTCAACGCGATCGCCCCCGGCAACACGCTCACCGACATGATCCGCGAATGGGAGGAGGACTCTCCCGGCCTCCAGGAGCGGCTCACGGCGCAGACACCGCTGCGCCGTGCGGCCGACCCGGCCGAAATCGCCGAGGCCGCCGCCTGGCTGCTGAGCGACCGCTCGTCCTTCGTGACCGGCACCGTCCTGCGGGTCGACGGCGGAGCCCGCGCCTGAGCCGCGTCAGCCCGCGTCGTACGCGGCCGCGACCCGTTTGGGCACGACCATGCGCCAGGCGTCGACGACGAGCTCCCGCATCTCGGCCTCGTCGATCGCCGCCATCCTGACCCGGACCCACTGGTAGCGCTCGTCCGAGGGCAGAGGCATGAGGAACTTCTCCGGCTCGGAGGCCACGAGGGCCGCCCGCTCCTCCTTGGGGAACGCGAAGCCCATCAGGGTCTCGTCCGGCGAGACGGAGGCGTAGACGATGCCTCTGACCCGGAACTTCACGTGGTCGCGCACCAGCGCCTCCTCGGTGCGGGGCAGTGGCAGCGCGACCCGCCGTACGTCGTCGACCGTGACCATCACAAGCCTTCCTCGAAGCGGACGGCCTTCGCCGTAGCCGGCCGTGAGAGAGCGAACACCGGCACGGGCGAACCGTAGCCGCGGCCACCGACATTCCGGCCGGCGTCCCCCCGCGGACGACCTCCCGGAGAAAATCCGTGGCCCGGGTCGCTCGGCGAGTGCCAGACTCCTCTCGGTGATCGATCCTCGACTGACGGGCCGGGTGGCACTGGTCACCGGGGCCAACCAGGGCATCGGCGCGGCAACCGCAGTCGCGCTCGCCGCCTGCGGAGCAGCGGTCCTCCTCACCTACAAGCGCCTCGATCCCGCCGAGCACGCCGGCGATCCGGCCTTCCCCGAGGCCTACGGCAGGCTGCGGGCGCGGGACGCCCAGGAGGTCGTGACCCGGATCCGGTGGGAGGGCGGCCGGGCCGAACAGGTGGAGGCCGACCTCGCGCGCGCCGACGCGGTCGGCGAACTGTTCGACCGGGCGGAGGCGGCCTTCGGGCCGGTGGAGATCCTGGTCAACAATGCCAGCGGCTGGCTGGCCGACACCTTCCTTCCCGACGCCCGGGACCGCTTCGGGCGGGCGCTGCGTCCGGTGGACGCCGACTCTCACGACCGGCAGTTCGCCGTGGACGTGCGCGCACCGGCCCTGCTGATCGCGGAGTTCGCCCGCCGCCATGTGCGGCGCGGCGCCACGTGGGGGCGGATCATCGGGCTCACCTCCGGCGGGCCCGCGGGATTCCCCGAGGAGGTGTCCTACGGCGCGGCCAAGGCGGCGCAGGAGAACTACACCATGTCGGCCGCCGCCGAACTCGGCCGCTACGGCATCACGGCGAACATGCTCCGCCCGCCCGCCACCGACACCGGCTGGGTCACCCCGGCGGTCGAGGAGGCCGTCCGCGCGGCCGGCCCGCTGGGGCACATCGGCACGCCGGAGGAGGTGGCCGAGGTGATCGTCTTCCTGGCCTCACACCAGGCCCGTCGCGTCACCGGGCAGGTCATCTCCATGTCCTGACCGCGAATGGGCTCATGGGACGCCGGCTCACGGGCGCCGGGCGGCGGCCAGGAACATGGGGACGGCGAGGAAGAGCCTGTCCCGCCGCGCGCGGCCGGTCTGCTCCGCGATCCAGTCGTCGGCCTGCCCTCGGGTGACCGCGCCCGCGGCGTACGCGCCCTCGGCGATGCCGGTGACCATCGGCAGGAACGAACCATCCGTGAAGATCCCCGTACGGACCTCTACGGTGATGTCCGCGAAGCCCGCGTCCAGCAGGAGGGTGCGATGGCGGCGGGCCGCGTGCGGGCTGGGGACGGTGTCCGCCCGCGCCCGCACCATGACCCGCGTGAGCGCGGGGTCGTCCGAGTCGACGACGAACGTGTCCCAGTCCTGCCCCAGCAGCACGATCCGCCCGCCCGGAGCGAGCACCCGCCATGCCTCGGCCACCGCACGCGCCGGGTCGGCCAGGCCGTGGTAGACCTTGTCGGCCCGATAACCGGCCAGTTCGCCGTCCTCGAACGGCAGGTCGCAGGCGTCCGCCTGGCGGAACTCCAGGCCGGGATGCCGGGACCGCGCGACCGCCACGGCGTGCCCGTCCACGTCCAGGCCGATCGGTCGCGCGCCCAGGGCGGCCATCTCGGCGACGGCGAGTCCGAGGCCGCAGCCGACGTCCACCACTCGGCTCCCGGCGGCGAGAGCGAGAAGTTCGTAGGAGCGCGCACGCAGCGCCTCCTGGTCCGGATGCCGGTCCACGCGGTCGAGCAGGGCGAAAAGGGATTGGTTCGACATGAAGGACAGCGTCCAACCTAATGTCGGCATGAAGTCAAGCGCGACCATCGGCATCGGCGAGGCGGCCGCCCGGTTCGGTCTCGCGACGCACGTCCTGCGGCACTGGGAGTACGTGGGACTGCTGACCCCCTCCCGCGTCGCGGGCGACCGGCCGGCGCGACTCATCGGCGCCCTAGGGCGGCGTCCCGGTCTCGACGGCCCGGCACCGTACGGAGAGTGATGACGATCGCGGCGATCCACAGCAGGGCCGACAGGGCGCCGGCCCACCGCAGACCCGAGGTGAACCTCTCGACGTCGGCGGGATCCCGCACGACGGCGCCGAGGACGGCGACCCCGAGGGCGCCGGCCGCCTGACGCGCGGTGTTGTTGACGCCGGAGGACTGGCCGGGGGGGGACGGGGGTCCCGCGCGCA
>NZ_JBFAOO010000200.1:0-13227 GCF_040675265.1 Microbispora sp. NPDC049633 | reverse complement strand
GTCGGCGCACCGGCCCGGCGACGGCCTGCCCACCCGCCGCGCCCGCGTCGGCGTACGCGGCACCCGGGGCATCGGCCCCGCCGCGATGGTGCGCAACGCCCGCACCGGCGAGGTGCGTGTCGACCCCGGCACCGGGCAGGTGAGCCTCGACGGCGAGCCGCTGAGCTCGCCTCCGGCGCGGTCCGTCTCGCTCAACCGCCTGTGCTTCCTGTGACGGCGCCCTTTCTGACGGCGCCCTTTCCGACGGCCCCCGCCCGGCCGCCGTCAGGCGGGCGGGTATCGTCGCAGGCCGGACGGTATGGACCGAAACGGACGGGAGTCGCCGATGAAGCTCATGAGGGCACGAGAGGTGCCGGGCCGGGTCGCCACGGGCGCGTACATCCTGCACTCCGGCGTGGAGAAGTGGAACGGCGACGAGGAGCAGGCCGCCGGACTCCACGGCATGGCCGCCGCGGCCTTCCCGTTCCTGAAGTCCGTTCCGCCCCGCCGGTTCCTCAAGCTGCTGTCCGCGGCCGAGATCGCGACGGGCGTGGCGCTCCTCGCGCCGGTCGTGCCGGCGGCGGTCGCCGGGGCCGCGCTCACCGGGTTCTCCGGCGGGCTGCTCGCGCTCTACCTGCGCACGCCCGCCCTGCGCAAGCCCGGCAGCATCTGGCCGAGCCAGGCCGGCATCGGCGTCAGCAAGGACGTGTGGATGCTGGGCGTCGGGCTCGGGCTGCTCACCGACGCCGCGAGCCGGCGGCGCGGCGACTGACGATCACAGGTCCGCCGGACGGGCCCGGAGGATGCGCGACAACAGGGCCGTCATCTGCTCGCGCTCGGCGGGACCGAGGCTGGCGAACCACTCCCGCTCCCTGCGACTCTGCTCGGCGAAGGCCTCACGCACGGCGGCCTCGCCCTCCGCGGTGAGCGCGACCACCACCGCGCGGCCGTCCTCCGGCACCGGCCGGCGTTCGACCAGCCCGCCGCGTTCCAGGGTGTTGACGGCGTTGGTCACGGCGGACCGCGACATGGCCGAGATCTCGGCGAGCCGTACGGGCTGGGTCGGGCCGAGCAGCCAGAGCTTGAACATCAGCCGGAACCCGGGCAGCGTCAGGCCGCGCGGGCGGTGGATCCGGGTCTCCAGGTCGGTGACCAGCAGGTAGGCGAGCTGGAGCAGGTGGTAGGCCAGCGCGAACGCCTCGGCGTCGGCCGGAGGCGACATGGCCGCCAGGCGCTCGCGCGCGTACTCGGCGTACCGCAGGTCCGGCGGCACGTCCATGCCGAGGCCGGGCCGGGTGTCGGGCTCGCTGTTCACCCGCCAAGTCTTGCGCAGCCGGACCCGGGGCCGTGAATATTGTTACGGCCGTAACAACTTGTCGCACTCCCGGAGGCACCCGTGCACATCGTCATCGCCGGAGCGGGCATCGGCGGGCTGACCGCCGCGCTGAGCCTGCACGCGGCCGGGTTCGAGGACGTGACCGTGCACGAGGCCGCCCCCGAGCTCCGGCCGCTGGGCGTCGGGATCAACCTCCTCCCCCACGCCGTGCGCGAGCTCACCGAGCTGGGACTGGCCGACCGGCTGGCCGAGATCGGCGTGGCCACGGCCGAACTGGCCTACTTCAACCGGTACGGCACGCCGATCTGGTCCGAGCCTCGTGGCCTGGCCGCGGGCTACGCCTGGCCGCAGTACTCCGTTCACCGGGGGACGCTGCAGATGCTTCTGCTGGAGGCGGTGGTCGAGCGGCTGGGCCCGGACGCCGTACGGACCGGCAGCCGGATCACCGCCCCCGGCGACGAGGACCTGCTGATCGGCGCGGACGGGATCCACTCGGCAGTCCGCGCCCACCTGTACCCCGGCGAGGGCCCGCCGCCGTGGAACGGCCTGGTCCTGTGGCGGGGCGTCACCTACGGCGAGCCGTTCCTGACCGGCCGATCCATGATCATGGCCGGGGACGGCACGCAGAAGTTCGTCGCCTACCCGATCGAGACCGGCGAGCGCACGCTGATCAACTGGATCGCCGAGCGCCCGCTGGACGGCGAGGCCCCGGACCGGGGGAACTGGAACCGCCCGGCCGACCTCGCCGAGATCGGCAGGCACTTCGCCGACTGGCGCTTCGACTGGCTCGACGTGCCGGGGATCATCGCCGGGGCCGAGACCGCGTACGAGTACCCGATGGTGGACCGCGATCCCCTGCCCCGCTGGAACTTCGACGGCGTCACGCTGCTCGGCGACGCGGCGCACGCGATGTATCCGATCGGCTCCAACGGCGCCTCCCAGGCGATCATCGACGCCCGGGTGCTGGCGTACGCCCTCGCGCGCGGCGACCTCGCGGCCTACGAGGAGATGCGCCGCCCGGCCACGACGGCGTTGCAGCTGTCCAACCGGGAGATGGGCCCGGAGGTCGTCATGAAGCTCGCGCACGAGCGCGCGCCCGGCGGGTTCGACGACATCGAGCAGGTCGTGCCCCTCGCCGAACGGGCGGAGATCGCCGCGTCCTACAAGCGCACGGCCGGATTCGACCCCGCCTCGCTCAGCGAACGCCCCTCGTGGAGCGTCGATCGGAGTGCCGTCTCGTGAACCTGGAACCCCTTGCCACGTTCCACGTGGAGCTCGACCCCGTGCTCGACCTCGGCGACTCGCAGTGGGGGCACCGCCGTGTGATCAACATCGTGGGCGGAACCTTCGAGGGTCCCCGCCTGTCGGGCGAGGTGCTGCCCGGCGGGGCCGACTGGCAGGTCGTGCACGCCGACGGCATGATCAGCATCGACACCCGCTACACGCTGCGCACCCACGACGGCGCGTACGTCTACATCACCACCAGCGGAGTCCGGCACGGCACCCCGGAGGTGCTCGGCCGTCTCGCGCGGGGCGAGGACGTGGACCCGGCGGAGTACTACTTCCGGCTGTTCTGCCGCTTCGAGACCGGTGACGATCGATACGTCTGGCTCAACCGCACCCTCGCCGTGGCCTCGGCGGCCCGTGCGGCCGCCGCCGTACGCTACGAGGCCTACGCCCTGACCTGACCTGACCCGACCTGATTCCGGGGAGCCCTCATGCCGAAGCTCGACCGCCCGCCGCTCCCGGTCACCGTCGAGCACGACACCCCCATGCCGATGCGGGACGGCACCGTCCTGCGCGGCACCGTCCACCGCCCTGCGGAGGGCGGTCCGTTCCCCACTCTGCTCGTGCGCACGCCGTACGGCGAGGACTCGCTGCGGACCGCGCCGGTGACGCCCGCGCTGCGGGCCGGGTTCGCGGTGGTGCTGCAGCACTGCCGGGGGCGCGGGAGCAGCGACGGCGAGTTCCGGCCGTGGGTGGACGAGGGCCCCGACGGCCACGACACGATCGCCTGGATCACCGCGCAGCCCTGGTCGAACGGCGAGGTCGTGATGAGCGGCATGTCCTACCTCGCCGGATGCGCGCTGCAGGCGGCGGCGACACGCCCGCCGGGCCTCAAGGCCGTGGTCGCCTCGATGACGCCGCACGACTTCCACGACGGCCTCAAGTATCACGGCGGGGCCTTCGCGCTGGGCTCGGCCCTCAACTGGGGCGCGTTCCAGACGATGCTCGGCCTGCTGCACGCCGCCGAGGCGGGCGAGGACGCCGGCGCGGGACTCGCCGAGGTGCTTCCCGTACTGGGCGACCAGGACACCGCGGCGCGCACCCTGCCGGTGGGCGACATCCCGGGCATCCCCTGGTGGCGCGACTGGACCTCGCACGTGGAGCGCGACGCCTACTGGGAGGACCCGGCCGAGACCCTGCGGCACGACCGCGTCGAGGTGCCCGTCATGCACGTGGCGGGCTGGTTCGACCTGTTCCTCGGCGGGACGCTGGAGAACCACCGCCGCCTGGGCGGCCCTCTCGTCATCGGCCCCTGGTCGCACCTCGCGCCGGGCGCCGCGGGCACCGGCCGGCTGTTCTTCGGCGGCGGCGCCTCCGCCCAGGCGATCCAGTTGGAGCAGCGGGAGCTCGCGTTCCTGAAGGGCGAGGACACGGGCCCCGCCGTGAAGATCTTCGTGATGGGCGACGACGTCTGGCGGGACGAAGAGGCCTGGCCGCTCTCGCGGGCCGTCGAGACGCCCTACCACTTCCATGCCGACGGCCTGCTGTCGCCTGAGCCACCCACGACGCACGAGCCGGCGACCTTCACCTTCGACCCGCGCGATCCGGTGCCCACGGTCGGCGGCCCGACCCTGCTGCCCGACCCCACCAACGTCGGCCCCCAGGACCAGCGCGACGTGGAGCGGCGCCCCGACGTGCTCTGCTACTCGACCGAGGTGCTCGCCTCCGACGTCGAGGTCACCGGCCCGGTGACGGTGACCCTGCACGCGGAGACCTCCGCTGCCTCGACCGACTGGACGGCCAAGCTCGTGGACGTGTATCCCGACGGCCGCGCGATGAGCGTGATCGACGGGATCGTCCGCGTCGCCGCGTCGTCCGGGACCTTCACCATCGACCTGGTCGCCACCAGCCAGGTCTTCAAGGCCGGCCACCGGATCCGGGTGGAGGTCTCCAGCTCCAACTTCCCGCGCTTCGACCGCAACCCCGGCACCGGCCGTGTCGACACGACCGAGGCCGACCTGGTCGTCCAGCACCAGAAGGTCTACCCCGACTCCTACATCACGCTGCCCATCGTCCCCCGCTGACGCCGGTCGTCAGTCCTTCCCGGAGTCCTTTCATCGCCCTGCCATGTCCCCGGGTGCCCGTAAGAGCGGGGGGCACGTCACCGCCGTACGCCGTCAGGAGATGTCGTCGAGCAGCGCGTCAGAGGAGCCGACCGTGGCGGCTGCTCGGAGCCATGCGGCCAGCCGATCGAGGTCGTGACATTTCCGGATCTTCTCGGAAACGTCCTCGGACACCTCGATGCCTCGGGCCGACAGGACCGTCAGGATCGCCTCGGCCTGTCCTTCGGCCTTGCCCTCCGCCTTGCCTTCCGCCTTGCCCCTGGCGATGTTCTCGCGAGCCCAGTCGCTGAGGTACTCATAGGTTTCGGTCTTCAAGTGCTCCTCCAAGTGATCCCAGACCTCTCGAGGCAGCGCCGCACGAACCATGTCAGCGTACATACCCCCCAGGTCACGGTCGAGATTGTGCAGCGCGGCGAACAGGGCGTTGAGGATGTCGGGGCCCTCCGGCGTGGCGGCGTGGTGAATCGCCGAGAGCACCGCGAGTTCGATGTCCTCGGCCGCTTGGCCGGGGTCGGTGATGACGGGCACCTCGTTCGGGCCGGCGACCAGCGGTTTCAACACCAGCCCGGGGTGGCCCAGTTCGATCGGACGGGCGCACCAGCGGGCGACCGACGCTTCGGGGCACACAACCAGCAGAATGACCGGGCATTCGAGGCGGGTGCGCAGGCTGACGAGGTACATCGGCCAGGACCAGATCTTGCCGGGGTCCGGGCCACGCTGGACTTCCACGATCACGGCGAGAACGGGCTGAGGATCGGCCTCCGGCCGTTTACGACGGAACACGATGACCGAGTCGGCGCGACGTTCAGTAGGTGTGACCTGGGTGAGATCGGCCGATTCGAGGCCCGCGTAGTCGTAGTCGGGCAGCTGGACCCGCAGGGACCGGGTAAGCAGGTCGGCGGCGAGGTCGGGTCGTTCGCAGAACAGGCGAACGAGCGCTTCGTGTTCGGCTAGTGCCACGGCGTGACCGTATCCACGCCGAAACGGACGATGAGGTCACTATAACGTTCTGTGATTCTTTCGTTACTCTCCATCACGCCCGGAGACGCCGACTGCTACTGCCGGGCGGGTGAGGAGAGCTTGGAAGCTAGATGTCACCAGCAGGCCCAGGGGCCCACCTGGAATCGAACCAGGCGAGAAGGAAGCTCCCGAATGGCCTCACCCGCCGGAGCGCAAGGAAAGCGGAAGAGCTAGAACCAGCCCGGCGCCCTCACGGGCAGACCGGATCCAAGAAAGGTGAGAAGGAAGCCCTTCCATGGCCTTGCGATCATCAAGATATCAGGCGGGGATCAGCTCGTGCAGGGTCGCGGGCGTATAGACCCGCGCCCCCTCGGGAAGATCGGCGGGCGCCTCGATCCCGATGTACGTGACCTGCCCGCTCCCGGAGGACACGGAGGACCCGGAAGACACAGGGGACACAGGGGACACAGCGGATCTGGCCCGGAGCAGGGCGGCCAGGTAACCGACCTTGAGGTAGTCCCGCTCCATGATCGAGCGCACGAGCAGCGACGTGGTCACCCGGTTGCCCTCCACCTGGTTGAACCCCGGACTGCCGGACAGGTAGAGGTGCAACCACTTCACCCGCCACACGCCGTCCTCCCCCCGCAGGAAGACGAGCGGGAGCGCGACGCGACCGGACCCGCGCAGGTCCGACTTCATCCGGACCGTACGCGGCTCGAACGGCCTGCCCTCCTGCTCGGCGTCCCTGGTCATGTAGCCGAAGAACGCCTCGGCGGCCTCGTCGAACGGCTCCCCCGCGTAGATGTGGACCTGCGGGATGATGATCGGCTTGGTCGCCCCGGCGAGACGCACGTCGATGAACTCCGAGGCGCCGTCGGGCGCCTCGGTGAGGTCGCCCGAATAGGCCGCGAAGCCGTTGGCGTAGGACGTCCACGAGATGTGCACCGGGTCGTCGTAGGCGGCGCCGAGCATGAGCGCGGACAGGTCGTAGTCGGTGCGCCTCTGACGCTGCCGCCAGTGCACGAAGAACCGGAGCAGCTCACCGTCCACGGCCGACAGCGAACCGCGCGGCAGCATCCCGAGCCCGGGCGCGACGGCCTTGCCCGACAGGGGCAGCGCCACGTCGAGTACGGCGGGGTCGACGATCAGCTGACCGGGGTCGGGCAGGCGGCGGCCGATCTCCTCGTCGAGGATGGCGAGCGTCCGGCGCAGTGCCTCCTCGTCGAGCGGAGGGCGCGTGTCGGGCGTCGTCCACGCTCTGCCGTGCCGGTTGGTGAAGACCCGGTCCGCGGGGGCGAGCCGGTTCTGCAGGTGTTCCCGGAGGGAGAGCAGCACGCGGCCGGAGGCGCGGGCGGCCGACCTCTCCGCGGCCTCGAGTACGGCGGAGCCGCCGCCCGTGCGCAGCAGGTGGTCGAGGCGGCGCAGCAGTGCGCCGGGCGTGTGCTCCAGCAGTGAGACGGCTTCCTCCGTACGACCCGCGGTCAGCGCGGCCTCGACCCGGCTGCCGGGGCTCACCGCCTTGCGCACCCCCCTGGCCACGTCGAAGACCTGGGCCGCCCGGGGGAACTGCGGATACTCGTGGGGGTGCAGCCGCTCGCCGAGCCGCTTCCACTGCTCCCGGTGGCGGAGCACGTCCCCCTGCTTGGCGGCCGGGACGGTGTCCAGGGCGGCCAGCAGGATGCGACGTTCGGAGCGGCGGAAGGAGCGCAGCCGTGTGGGGGTGGACAGGGCGACGTCGCCGCCGGAGCAGGCCGCGGCCAGCCGGAGGACGTCCGTCACGGTGTCGACGAGCAGCGGCCGCCCGGCGGCCAGCCGTGCCTCGTTGATCACCGCCCGGTTCTCGCGTACGGGGATGTGCTCGGGCTGGTCGTCGGCCCCGAGGCCGGCCCATGAGTCGGGGCCGGAGTCGGGGCCAGAATCGGGGCCGGAGCCGGCGCAGAAGGCGGCCAGCGCGCGCAGAGCCGCGAGGTCCTCGGCCGCGAGCGGCACCTCGGAGCCGGCCAGCGAGAGGTAGAGCTCCCGCGCTTCGTCGCGCAGGCTCCCGCCCAGCTCCAGCACGGTCACCCGGTCCTTGGCCAGGGGGATCAGCTCGGCGTGCGCGGCCAGCAGGTCGGCGTACGTGTGCTGGTAGCTCCCGTATCGCGGCAGGCCCAGCAGGTTGAGGACGCCCGGCTGGAGCCGGGCGGCGGCGACCGGATCGAGCATCGCCTCGCGCAGCAGCCCCGCCCAGAACTCCAGGGTGTCCGGGACGTTGTCCGGGAAGTCGACGAAGTAGGCGTTGTGTTCGACGTGATCGCCGACCAGACGGCGGACCGCGGCCAGGACGCGCACCCCAAGGTCGATCACCTGCTCGCCGGGCAGCCGGGCCAGGCGGTCGAGCAGCGCCGGCGAGCACGTGAACCCGACACTGAGCAGCGCCGCGTCGAGCTGCCGGGCGGCCACCCCGCCCCAGTCGGACGTCTCGTCCCCCGGGTTGTCGACGGGAACGCGAAGGCGCCGGGCAATGATCAGATCTTCCACGCACGCACGATATAGGGCGTCCGTAGGCCTTTCGCCACCCGAATATCGCGCCACTTGGTTGTGCCATACAACGACTTTGGTTGTATGGTCGAACCATGTCGGAGGAGATGCGCCTGCAGGAGGCCGTGGCGAGGTTCGTTCGCGCCTTCGGCCTGCACCAGCCCGACCGGACTCCCTGCGGGCAGCCCATCCCCGTCTCGGAGGCGCATGCCCTGGGCGAACTGGCCAGGGACGGCGCCCTCCGGCAGAACGACCTCGCCCATCGGCTCCGCCTGGAGAAGAGCACCACCAGCCGCCTGGTCACCCAGCTCATCAAGCGTGGCTGGGCCGAACGCACCCCGACCCCCGACGACGGCCGCGGCGTCCTGGTCCGGCTCACGCCCGACGGCGCCAACGCGGCCGCGCAGCTCGCCCGGGCCAGAGCGGACCGCTTCTCCGCCGTCCTCGGCCGTGTCCCCGAACACGAACGCGCAGCGGTGCTGCGCGCCCTCGGCGTCCTCACGGAGGCGATGGATGAAGCGTGAGCATCGGCGCACCGGGCTGCTCCTGGCCGCTCTGGCGCTGGCAGCGGCCGGCTGCGCACCCCCCGGCCAGGACCACGGGCAGCACCGGGCCTCGGCCGGACGTCAGGCGGAGGTCGCCGCCAAGGGCCGCACGGTGATGCCCTTCGACCTGGACCGCACCACACACCGGTTCGGCAAGACGGCGACCGGCGGCGTGCAGACCGTCACCGCCGACGACCCCTCCGACGTAGGGCAGATCACCCTCATCCGGCAGCATCTCACCGAGGAGGCGGCCGCATTCCGCGAGGGCGACTTCGGCGACCCCGCATCCATCCACGGCGACCACATGCCCGGCCTGCACGACCTTCAGGAAGGGCACGGCCGCATCGACATCCGCTACACCGAGATGCCCGCCGGCGCCCGGATCACCTACACCACCGGTGAGCCCGCTCTGGTGAAGGCGTTGCACGCGTGGTTCGACGCCCAGGTCTCCGACCACGGCCCGCACGCCGAACACGGATGACGGTGCTCACCACCGGATGAAACCCGGCGGGACGTGGTCCACCAGCCAGACGCCGTTGGCGCTCACCCTGAACTCGTGCCCGGCGGTGCGCATCGCCGCCGCGTCCACCACCAGCACGACCGGCTTCCCCCTGCGCGCGCCGACGCGGGTGGCGGTCTCCCGGTCCGGCGACAGGTGGACGTGATGGCGGGCCATCGGCCGCAGGCCCTCGGCGCGGATCGCCTCCACGCTGCGGGCGACCGTGCCGTGATAGAGCAGCGGAGGCGGCTCGACCACCGGCAGGCCGAGGTCGACGCGCACCGAGTGCCCCTGGCTGGCCCGGATCCGATCGCCGTCGATCACGTATCGCCGTTTGTCGTTGCCGGCGACCGCCTGCTCCAGCTCCGCCCGCGAGATCGGGAACCCGTGCGAGGCCGCCGCCGTCAGCAGCGTGTCGACGTCCACCCAGCCGTGCGCGTCGAGTTCGATGCCGATGGCCTCGGGCTGGTGGCGCAGATGCTTGGCGAGGTACTTCGAGACCCGCACCAGCCGCTGCTCGTCCATCACCGTCCGCCACTCCCCGCCGCCTCGCCGCTGAGATCACCCTATGGCGTCGGTCATGATCCTGACATCTGCCGCTTCGCCGGGCTCGGACCGGCCGATCGGGCCACGCCGCCCCATAAGGGATAGCCGGTAGGCTTCGGACCCTATGGACAGCTCGATCTTGGAGAAGGTCCGCGAGCTCCGCGGACAGGGCCGCTCCCCCAAGCAGATCGCCCGCGCGCTGGGCATGGCGCCGGCGGCGGTCGCGCCGTACGTCAGGGCGGTGGCCGAGCAGACCGGCGGGCAGACCGGCGAGCCCGAAGTCGCGGGGTGCTGGATCAACGCCGGCTGGAGCGAGGGACTGGGCGTGCCGGACACGACCGGCTGGGCCGACGACGTCCCGCACGGCCAGGAGACTGCGGGCACGGTCAGCGTGGTGGTGGCCCGCAAGCACGGGTGGGACAAGCTGTCGGTCTGCGCCTACCTCGTCGACGTCTACTGCCTGGGCGTCAAGCACACCCGCGGACCCGACGTGATGAGCGAGGTGGAGCTGCACCGCTTCCTCCCCAAGTGGTTCAGGATCTATGCGCACGGGTGGCGGGAGGCGCCGCTCGACCTGGTCCGGCACCTCGTCTTCGGCGCGGTCGACTACGCGCGCGACCTCGGCTTCGAGCCGGCCACGGACTTGGCCGAGGCGGCCGACCACCTCGGGGCGTGGGAGGACAAGTCGGCCATCGCCTTCGGCAAGGACGGCAGGCCCCTCTACCTCGCGGGCCCGAACGAGGACGTCCGGCACGTGGTGAAGACGCTGGAGCGGAGGGTCGGCCCGCCGCCCAACTTCGACTTCTTCGCTCCCATGCCCGAGACGCAGATCTCCCTGGGCGGCCACAGGCTCGCCTGACGCCGCCGCGGCTGCTCGGCCTCGCCGTACGGCCTGCGGCCGGCTCGCTTTCCGAAGTCGGCAGGACCAGAGCACAGCGGCTTCCGCTCACCTGTCCGCGAACAGACGGCCTGCCGCGCACCGGGACGTGCCAGACTCCGAGGCATGGCAGCTTCGGACCGATCAGTGGTCGTCGACATCCGGACGCGCCGGGCCGCGAAGGAGCGCGCCCCGGGGATCCCCGACGGCGCGGACCCGTTGCTGCGCACGGTCTACGGGGAGATCCTCCGCGACGAGCGGCTCGACCAGGACCGCACGCTCGACGACGTGGCGCGCGCGGTGGGCATGTCCAAGCAGTATCTGTCGGAGGTCGAGCGCGGCCGCAAGGAGCCGTCGTCGGAGATGCTGCATTCGGTGTGTGACGCACTCGGTCTGCCGATCGAGCAGCTGCTCACCCGTGCCGTCCGGCGGATCACGGCGTCGCGCCGGCTCTCGGCGCACAGGCCCTCCGGCACGCCACGGGTGGAGCTGCTGGCGGCGTGAGCGCTACGACGGCTCGCGGGTGAAGAGCAGTTCGTCGGCCAGGCCGTACTCGACGGCCTCCCGGGCGCTGAAGACCCGGTCCCGGACGGTGTCCTCGTGCAGCCGCGCGACGTCCACTCCGGTGTGACGGCTCAGGATCTCCTCGGTCTGCGCGCGCACGCGCATCACCTCGTCCGCCTGCAGAGTGAGGTCGGAGATGGTGCCCTGCCCCTGCGTGAACGGCTGGTGCAGCAGCACGCGGGAGTGGGCGAGCATGAACCGCCGTCCGGGGGCGCCGGCGGCGAACAGCACCGCGGCCGCGGAGGCCGCCTGGCCCATGCAGTACGTCGCGACCTTCGCGCGGATGAACTGCATGGTGTCGTAGATCGCGAGCATCGCGGTCGACGAGCCGCCCGGGGAGTTGATGTACAGGTTGATCTCCTGGTCCTGGCTCTCCGCCTCCAGGTGGAGCAACTGTGCCATCACGACGTTCGCGACGCCGTCGTCGATCTCGGTGCCGAGGAAGATGATCCGCTCGTTGAGCAGCCGGCTGAAGATGTCGAACGACCGCTCCCCCACCGGGGTCTTCTCGACCACGTACGGGATCGTGTACTGGCTCATGACGAGAACCCCATCCGGTTGGGAACGGCGAACGGCGCGAGGCTGTGGAAGGAGCCGACGATCTCGTCGATGATCCCGTAGTCGCGGGCCTGCTCCGGGGTGAACCATCGGTCGCGGTCGCTGTCGGCGGCGATCTCCCCGACCGTGCGTCCCGTCTCGGCGGCGAGGATCTCCTCGGACTGCCGCTTCATGTACTTGAGGTTCTCGGCCTGGATGGAGATGTCGATCGCCGTGCCGCCGATGCCGGCCGACGGCTGGTGCATCATGATGCGGCTGTGCGCGAGGCTCATCCGCTTGCCGTGCGTGCCGGACGCCAGCAGCACCTGGCCCATGCTCGCCGCGAGCCCCAGCGCGACAGTGACGACGTCGTTCGGCACCAGCTTCATCGTGTCGTAGATCGCCAGCCCGGCCAGCACCGACCCTCCCGGCGAATTGATGTACAGGACGATGTCCCGTTCGGAATCCGCCGAGGCCAGCAACACCATCTCGGCGCACACCCGCTCGGCCATCTCGTCGTCGACCTCTCCGGTCAACAGCAGGGTCCGTTGCTGGAACAGTTTCTCGTTCATCCGATCCCGGTAACCAGTGCTCGATGAAACACTCATGGCGCAGTTGTATCCGCGCGGCCCCGCGACCTGTCGGTATGTCTGCCGAGGGCAGACGCGCGGGTCTGGGCGAACGCGGCCGGCGGCGGGTACGCCCTGGTGAGAAGACCTGCCGCTCAGACGGCGGGACGCCCGGCGACCGGACGCGCACCTGACGCGTCGTCGGCCGGTCCGCCCACGCCGAGTTGGAGACGCTAGGAGCTTCGGATATCCGGCCGATCCCGAGCGCGGCCCACGGTGGAAGGGAATCCTGCCGGGCGTCCCCGAGGCGTTCTTCCTCCGGCGCGGCAGGGCGAGCGGGCGATGGTGTTCACCGACCTGTTCACCGTGCTGCTCAGCGTGCTGCTCAGCGGCGACGAGACCGAGGGACACTTCGGAATCCTCACGATGGACGCGCCGAGGGGCCGGCTCATCCCGGGCGAGACGTGGGGACCATTCCCCTGCGTGGTCTTCCTGCACGGCGGCGGATGGCGGGCGGGCGGCCGCCGCTCGATGGGGCCGGCGTTCGAGGGCGCCGGTCCCATGCCGTTCGAGCTGGTCGCGGGGGCGGGCGTCGCCGTGGCGGACCTGCACGTCCACGACGGCCCGGACCACGCCGACCTCGGCCGCCGGCTGCCGCAGGCCCGCCGTACGGACACCGGGCTGCGTCCGGTCTCGGCGGCCGAGCTCGCCCCGCCGGTGGCCGCCGTGGGCCCGGGTGCTCTGCGTCGGGCTCAACTACCGCTCGCACGCGACCCAGGGCGGCTTCGCCCCGCCGCGGCACCCGGCCGTCTCCGGCCGCTGGGCCACCACCCTCACGGTGAGCGGGACCCCCGCCCCGGTGCCGGCCGGCGAGCCCGGCCTCGACTGGGAGGGCGAGGTCGCCGCCGTCGTGGGGCGGCGGCTGACCGACGCCGACGAGGCGAC
>NZ_JBFAOO010000199.1:0-13312 GCF_040675265.1 Microbispora sp. NPDC049633 | reverse complement strand
GGCGAGCCCGAGCGGCCGCGCCGCGTAGGAGATGAGCAGGTCGAACGAGTCCACCCTGCCGAGCGCGTGCGGCTCCACCCGCTGCTGCACCACCGTCTCCCACAGGGGCGTCAGCATCCCCACCCCCAGCATCGCCACGACGTACGCGGCCGTGACGATCGGGGTCGGCGCGGGGAGAGCGAAGGCGACGAGCGGGCACGCGTAGACCGCCGCGCCGACCGCCGCCACGGCGAGGGGCCGCCGGATCGGCAACCTGGGCGCCACGAAGACGCCGAGCAGGGTCGCCGCGGTTCCCGCCTGCGCGATGACCACCCAGACGGCCTCTCCGCCCAGGCTGCGTACGGCGATCACCGGGCCGAGGGTCAGCAGCACGCCCGCCCCGAGATGCCAGACGCCGTGCCCGGCCACGCTGATGAGGAACCAGCGGTGCCGCCTCGCCTCCCGCCATCCTTCCCTCAGCTCGCCCAGGAAGCGGTCGCGACGGGCCGCCGGGCGTGGCGCCGTGACCAGGCCGCCCAGTGTGACCGCGGACCCGGCGAACAGGACCCCGGTCAGCAGGAAGGACCAGCCCGGCCCGAGCCACAGCGTCAGGCCTCCGGCGAGCGCGGGGCCGGTGATCTGGGCGAGGCCGCTCGCCACTCCGATGTGGGCGTTGACCCGCAGCCGGCGCTCGGCCGGAACCACCCCGGCGACCAGCGGTGACACCGCCGGAACGCCGAAGGCCACCGCGGCTCCGGTGAGCGCCGCGAGGGTCGCCATCACCGCGACGCCCGGATGGCCGAGGAGCAGCAGCGCTCCCAGCGCCACCTGAGCGGCGCAGCGGACCAGATCGGCCACGAGGATCACCCGTCTCGGCGGGAAGCGGTCCGCCATGACTCCCCCGACGGGCAGCAACAGGACCATGGGCAGCATCTCGGCGGCGAGGACGACGCCGAGATCGAGGGCCGAGCCGGTCACCCTGATGACGGCGAGGGTGAGGCCGGTGGGAATGAGGGCGGTGGCGAGCGCCGCGACCGTCCGCCCCGCGATCAGACGCGCAATCATGAGAGCGAAGGTATTTCGTCAGCGAAACTTTCGTCAACGTATTTTTCCGCAGCGTATGATTGCCTCATGGACGACTCGGTGGACCGGCACATCGCGCGCTGGCGGGGGAAGGCGCCCTTCGACGAACGCGTGGAGGCCATCGTCACGCGGATGCAGTTCCTGGTGAAGCACCTGGCCCAGGCGAAGGGCACCGCGCTGGCCGCGGTGGGCCTGCAGGACTTCGAGTACGAGACCCTTCACTGGCTCGGGGCCCGAGGAGAAGCCGGCCGGGCCACCCCGACGGAGCTGGCCGCCGAGTTGAGGGTGTCCCCCGCCGGCATGACGGGCCGCCTGGACACCCTTGAGAAGGCGGGGCTCGTCCGGCGCATCCGCAGCGCGGAGGACCGCCGCCGGGTGGATGTGGAGTTGACTAGCGAGGGCCGCGCGCTCTGGCTCAGGGCGATGGACCTGCGCGGCGAGGTCGAGGACGAGATGGTGGGCGTGCTGCCGCCGGACGACCAGGACGCCCTCGCGGCGCTGCTCAAGCGGATGCTGCTGCACGTGGAACACCCCGCCCGATCCTGAGCGCGGTACGGCGAAGGCGACGAGCTGTACGGCGGGACCGGCTCAGCGGGACCCGCTCAACGGGACCGGCTCAACGGGGTTCGCTCAGCGGGTGCGGCTCAGCGGGTGCCGCGACTGGCCACGATCGTGTGGATCGCCTTCTCCAGCGCGTACGCCGGATCGGTGCCGCCGCCCTTGACCTGCTCGTCGGTGGTGGCCACGGCCTGCAGTGCGGCGGAGATGCCCTCCGGCCCCCAGCCGCCGAGCTGACGCTTGACCCGGTCGATCTTCCAGGGCGGCATGCCCACATGGCTCGCGAGCTGGCCGCCGCGCAGGTTGCGGGGCGCCCCGCCCACCTTGGCCAGCGAGCGCAGACCCCCCGCCAGCGCGCTGACGATCAGCACCGGCGCCACGCCCGTGGCGAGGGCCCACCGCACCTGTTCCAGCGCCTCGCCCAACCGGCCCTCGATCGCGAGGTCGGCGATCGTGAAGCCGCTGACCTCGGCGCGTCCCCGGTAGTACTTCGCGACCGCCGCCTCGTCGATGTTCTTGGCCTCGGTGTCGAAGGCGAGCTGGCTGCAGGCGGCCGCCAGCTCGCGCAGATCGCTGCCCACGGCGTCGAGCAGCGCCTGGGCGGCGGCCGGCGAGATCGACCGGCCCTCCCTGCGGACCTCGGCCTTGATGAAGTCGAGCCGTTCTCCCGCCTTGGTCGGCTTGACCACGGTGACGACATCGGCGCCGGCCTTCTTCACCCCGTCCACCAGGGCCTTCCCCTTGACGCCGCCCGGGTGGGCGAGCACGAGCACGGTGTCGTCGGCCGGGTGGGCGGCGTATTTGACGACCTCGGTGATGACGTCCTTCGTGAGGTCCTGCGCTCCGCGGATCACGATGACCGACCGGTCACCGAACAAGGAGGGGGAGGCGAGTCCGGTCAGCTCTCCCGGCTGCACCTTGCTCCCCTGGAGGTCGTGCAGCTCCGCCCCAGACTCCTCGGCGCGGACCGCCGCCACGATGGAGCCGACGGCGCGATCGGCCAGGAACTCCTCGTCGCCGACGACCAGGGTCACGGGTGCTGGGTTCGCCATGTCAGGCAGCATGCCACGCCCACCCGCCCACGGCACATCCGCCCACCCGGCACGCTGCGACTGACATGTACGTATTGGGCGAATCCCGAGCACAAGTGTGGCCCACAGGGTTCCGGCGCCGTCGCGAGCCGGCGGCGCAGGCCGAGGGCCGTCCCACCGATCGCGTAGCCGGCCGAGCGCCGCGCTCATCTGCCTCGTACGACCACGGCGAGGCGGTTGTGGGCGGCGACGACGGCGATGTCCCCGGACAGGTCCGTGCGGTAGGGCCGCATGCCGAGCCAGTGCAGGCGTCGCAGCGTCAGCGGAGCGGGATGCCCGTAGTCGTTGACCGCGCCGACGCTGATCAGGGCGGCCCGCGCGCCTGTGGCGGCGAGGAAGGCCGGTGACTGTCTGGGCGACCCGTGGTGGGGAACCTTCAGCACCTCGACCCGCGGCAGGCCGCGCCGCACCAGTGCCTCCTGTGCCTCCGTCTCCAGGTCCCCGGCGAGCAGGGCCGCACCCAGGGGCGCATCGCCTGCTCCCTCTGCCTCCCGTGTTCCGCCCGCTCCCTGGGCGTCGGGCCGCGCGGACCAGCGGACCAGTAGCACGACGCTGGCGTTGTTGGCCGTCGATCCCTCGCCCCTGCCCCGCGTCTGCGCACCGGCCTCGGGGGCGAGCACGGTGATCTCGCTCGGTCCGAACCGCCACCGCATCCCCGGGACGGCTCGCCACTCCGGGATGCGGGCCGCCCTGAGTCGCCCGGAGACGCGGCCGGCCTCGCCCTCCGGCACGCGGCCCGGGCTCACGACCACCGCCCCCACCGCGCGGCGGCGCAGCACCCCCGGCAGTCCGCCGACGTGGTCGAGGTGGGGGTGAGTGAGGACGACGAGCGGCACCTGCCGCACTCCGAGAGCGCGCAGACACCGGTCGGTGGGGCCCGGCCGCGGCCCGGCGTCGACCACCACCGCCCGGCCGGGACCGGCCGCCAGCGCCATCGCGTCCCCCTGACCGACGTCGCAGACGACCAGGAGCCACCCCGCCGGTGGCCAGGGCGACACCACCGGCACGGCCACGAGGGCGGCGAGCAACGCTCCCGCCGCGAGCGCCGCCGCCAGGCGCCTGCGCGCACGGCCCCGCAGGACGAGCCAGCCCGCGACGGCCGCCGCCGTGAGCGCGGCGACACCCGCCACTCCCCCTAACCACTCCGCCGAGGCGAACGGAAGGTCCGCGGCTCGCTGTGCCACCGCGATGATCCAGCCGACGGCCCAGCCCGCGGGACGCACCAGCAGCCGGGCCAGGTCCATACTCACCGGGGCGATCACGGCGGCCCCGAACCCCAGCACGGTCGCGGGCGCCACCGCGGGCTCCGCGAGCAGGTTGGCCGGGATCGCGGCCAAGTCGAGGCGCCCGGACATCAGCACCAGCAGGGGCGTGACCGCCGCCTGCGCCGCGGCGGTCACGGCCAGGGCCTCGGCGAGGAGGCGGGGCACCCGGCGCGCCACCATGCGGTCACGCCACCGGGGCGCGAGCACCAGGATGCCGCCGGTCGCGAACACCGACAGCGCGAAGCCCCACTGCCGGGCCAGCCCGGGATCGAACACCACCAGTCCGAGCACGGTCGCCGACAGGGCGGCCACGCCGTCCCGGGTGCGCCCCGTGCCGAGGGCCACGGCGGCGACCGTTCCCATGACGAGAGCGCGCAGCACGCTCGGCGACGGTCTCGCCACGACCGAGAACGCGGCCATCGCGACGACCGCGACGGCGGCCCGGAGGACCAGGGGCAGGCCGGCGAGACGCCCGAGCACCAGCACCGCGCCCGCCACGATCGCCAGATTGGTGCCCGATACTGCCGTGAGGTGGCCGAGCCCCGCCGTCGCCAGGTCGAGCCGCACCTCCTCGTCCAGGCGCGACACGTCGCCGACGACCAGGCCGGGCAGCAGCCCGCGCTGGTCGTCCGGCAGCACGTCGCTCGCCTCGCGCAGACCGGCGCGTAGCGATCCGGCGGCCCGTTGCACGGCCGAGGGCGCGCCGATCGGCTCGGGCGCCCCCCGGACGAGCATCACCGCCGCGACCGGTTCACCCTGCTCCGCCGGGCTCAACCGCCCGCGTACCCTGACCCGCTGGCTGGGCAGCAGCGGACGCCATCCTTCCGCGGGACCGATCAGCACGACGGGCACGTCCACGGCGTATCGCTCCCGGGCGGCCGACACCAGCAGCAGCCGGGCCCGGACGACCGCCGTCTCCCGCCTGGCCACCCCGCCCTGGTGCGGCCGGATGCGCGGGTCGTCGCTGATCTCCGCCTCGGCGGTCACCGCGGCGCCCCGGCCGGCCAGGTCCGGCACAGGTCCGGTCGTCACCTTGAGAACCGTGAACGCCGCGACCGCGGCCGTCACGGCCACGGTCGCGAGCACCGCCATCGCGATCCTGGCGGCGGCCCCCGGCGCTCCCGCTGGACCGGCGAACTCGTCGGCATGTCCCCCTTCGGTCCGTGAGCACGTCTCGCCGGTCCCGTCCGCACGCCGCTCGGCGTCACGCCCATGCTCGACGCTGCTGCTCCGCTCGACGTCACGGTCCCGCTCGGCGTCGTGATTCCGCGGCCGCCGCGCCACCGCCCACGTGACGACGCCCGCCACGGCGGCGGCCAGCGCCACGGCGGCTCCGGCGACGGCGGGGCAGCCCAGCACCACGAGCGCGGTGAGCCAGGCAGCCACCGCTGGAGCGGCCAGTGCCGCCGGGCCGGGCCCCGTCCTGCCACACCACTGCTCCTCGCGCCCCTGCTCCTCGCGTCCCTGCTCCTCGCGCCCCTGGTCATCGCGCCCCTGGTCATCGCGCCCCTGGTCATCGCGCCCCGGCTCATGGCCGGTTCCGGCAGCCGGCTCGCCCCGCCCGCTCTCGTGATGGCCGGCGGCGGTCACACGGAGACCTTGTCGCGCATCTCGGCGAACTTCCTGTCTCCGATGCCGGGGACCTCCTTCAACTGGTCGACGCTCTGGAAACCCCCGTGGGCGTCCCGGTAGTCGACGATCCGCTGCGCGATCACGCCGCCGATCCCGGGCAGCGCGTCCAGTTGCTCGGCCGTGGCGGTGTTGAGGTTCACCACCCCGGCTCCCGGCATCCCCGGCGCCGATCCCGGGGCGGCGCCCGAGGCGGGGCCCATCCCGGCCGTCACCGGGCTTCCGGCGACGATCTGCTCCCCGTCCGTCAAGCGCCGCGCCAGGTTGATACCGCCCGGCTTCGCACCCTTCTGGAGACCACCCGCGGCCTCGATCGCGTCCGCGACCCGCGAGCCGGACGCGAGGACGTACACCCCCGGATCGCGGACCTTGCCCGTCACATACACCACGACCCGCGCCGGCGAGCCGGGTGTGGCCGCCGCGGCTCCGGCAGAACCCGCGACGTACGCCGTCGCGCCCGGCCCGGCGCCGTCGGCGGGGTCCGGCCTCGCGTGGGATGCCGGACCCGGCGCAGCCCCGGGGCCGCCCGCGGAGTCGGCGGCGGGACGGAGGTCCTGAACCGCGGCGGCCGGGATCGGCGGGGCGATCGGCTCCGCCACCGGCCTCGACCGCCAGACCAGGATTCCGGTGACGACAGCGGCCAGAAGCCCGGCGGCCACCAGCGCCCGGAGCCCGGGCATGCCCGGGTCGAGCCGTGGCAGGGCGCGGCCGAGGGCCGCCCGTCCGAGAGCCAGCCGTCCGAGCATCCGCGTGTCCCGCGGGGGCGTCCCCGGCCGGTCCGCACGGCCTTCCCATCCCTCGGCGAACTCCTCTGGCAGGTCCGAGGTCCCCTCCCGGTATCGGCCGTCCGCGCGGACTCCCCACCGATCGGTGGACTCCTCCGACAGGCCCGAAGCCTGCCGGTACGGATCCTTCTCCGCCTTGTCCGGCGGATGATCCGGCGGACGGGTCTCCGCACGGACGATGTGGGGCGCGCCGAACGACGGTGGCGGTCCGGGCGGGGTCGGCGTCGACCGCAGGCGGACGGACGGGGGCACCGGATCGAGCGGTCGCAGCAGCCCGCGCAGGCGGGACTCGCCGACGACGGCACCGCGTACGGCCCCACGAGACTCCTTGCTTCGCACGCAACGGACGGTAGGCACCTGCCGTGGCCCGATCCGCTCCCGAACGTGATTCTGTGGACAACCCGCGGCCGTCGAATCACCCGCGCACCGTAGAGGCGAGGCGCGGGCGGCGCCGAACGGCAAACGGCACCGCCTCGCCCCGGCCGCACTTCACCGCACGGCGAGGCCCCACGAGGATCAGTCCACGGGGGCGACGGTGACCCCGAGCATGCCGGGGCCGACGTGGGCGCCGAGGACCGGTCCGATCTCGGCCACCCACAGCCGTACGAGCCTGGGCAGCCGCGCCGTCAGCTCCTTCGTGAGCGCCTCGGCCCGCTCGGCCGCCATCAGGTGCTGCACGGCCACGTCGACCGGCCGGTCCCCGGCTGCCTCGACGGCCAGGTCCTCCAGGCGGGCGAGGGCGCGGCTCGCGGTGCGCACCTTCTCCAGCACGCCGATCTCGCCGTCCGCCATGCGCAGCAGCGGTTTGATCGACAGCGCCGACCCCAGGAGATTGGTCACGCGGCCGATGCGGCCGCCGTGACGCAGGTAGTCGAGCGTCTCGACATAGAAGAACGTGCTGGTGGCAGCGGCCCGCCGCCGGGCCACGCCGGCCACCTCGGCGGCCGGGGCTCCCGCCGTGGCCGCCCGCGCGGCGGCCAGCACGGCGAAACCGAGCCCCATGGCCACCGACCCGCTGTCGACGACCTCGACCGGAACGGAGGATTCACCCGCGGCGAGACGCGCGGAGTCGGCGGTGCCGGACAGCGCGCCGGACAGGTGTACGGACACGATCGCGGCGGCGCCGTTCGCCGCGGCCCGGCGATAGGCGTCCGCGAAGCGCTCGGGGGCCGGGCGCGAGGTGGCGATCGGCGAGCGGTCCTTGAGAGCGTGCGTGAGAAGACCGGCGTCGAACGGGGTCACGTCGTCGATCTCGCGATCCCCGAGGAGCACCTGAACCGGTACGACGGTGATGTTCCACCTGCCGGTCGCCTCGGCACCGAGGTACGCCGTGGAATCGGTGACGACAGCGACAGATGGTGACATATCGCGAGATTACCCAGCACTGATCGCCCGGCAACCTCTCTGTGAAACTCGGCCCCCGCCGGCACGCACCGAAATGTCGCGGAATCGCGCGCGGCGGCCTCACCGCGAACGGCACGCGGGGCGGATTCACGACCGCCGCGCCGCGAAGCCGGGCGAGGGGCGATCGGGGGCCGTCACTGGACCGGGACGCCGCCCCGCCAGACCCGGCGCGGCTTGAGGCCGAACGACCAGGCGAACGCGCCCTCGTGGTCGGCGTCCCACTGGACGATGTCGGCGAGACGGCCGGGCGCGAGGATGCCGCGGTCGGGAGCGCCGAGGACCTGGGCGCCGCCGAGAGTCGCGGCCCGCAGGGCGTCTCCGACGCTCATGCCGAACGCCGCCACCGCCAGGCTGATGACCAGGGACATCGAGGTGATGCCGCAGTGGCCGGGGTTGTGGTCGCTGCCGAGCGCGATCGGGACGCCCTGGGCCAGCATCCGGCGCACGGGCGGGAGGTGGCCCACCTGCAGCGCGGCGCCGGGGCAGACGACGGCGGGCACGCCATACCTCGCCATCATCGCGATGTCCTCGTCCGAGGCGTGGTGGAGCAGGTCGGCGGAGGCGCAGCCCATCTCGGCCGCGAGCTGGACGGCGCCGCGCCGGTTGTAGGCGCCCGCGTGGATGCGCGGCAGCAGCCCGACGTTGCGGCCGGAGGCCAGCACCCAGCGGGCCTCCTCCGCGGTGAAGTGGCCGTCGTCGCAGTAGACGTCCACGCTGTCGGCCCCGGCACCGGCGGCGTCCGCGCACCAGGAGGCCACGGCCTCGACGTAGTCGCGCTGGCGGCCGAAGTATTCGGGCGGCACCACGTGGGCGGCCAGGAAGGTGACGTGGACCCGCGGCATCATCGGCTCTTTCTCGAGCTCGCGCAGCAGCCGCACGTCGGCCAGCTCGCCGTCGCGGGTGAGGTGGTAGCCGGTCTTGGCCTCGACGGTCGTCGTGCCGCCGAGCAGCCATTCGCGCAGCCGCTCACGGACGCCGTTGCACAGGGTCCAGGGATCGGTGCCGCGCGTCACGGTGACGGTCGAGCCGATGCCGCCGCCCGCCGCGGCGATGGCCGAGGCACTGGAGCCGCCGGACCGCATCGCCATCTCGGCGTACCGGTTGCCGGCGTACACGGGATGGGTGTGCGCGTCGATGAGGCCGGGCGTGACGAGCGCTCCGCCGAGGTTCTCCACATGGTCGACGTCGACGATGTCGTCCACGACTCCGGGAACGCTCTGGGGGAGGTCGGCGGCGCGGCCGACCCACGCGATCCGGTCGTTGTGCACCAGGATCGCGGCGTTGCTGCACACATCGTGCCCGGTCCAGAGCCGGCCGATGTTGGTGAGAAGGCGAACGGTCATGCGACCACCTGCGCAACATCCGTGGACGGCGAACGGCCCCCGCCTGCGGGCGCCTGGCCCGCCGGGTCCGCTGCGCGTCCGGACGTCATTGGGGGGTCTCCTGCCTCATCGCGCACCGATGTTGTGCGATGACCCTACCGCCGGGATCTCGAACCCGGGCGATTCAGTTCAGTTACGGTATTTCACAGGTGGGCTGGATGTACAGGGTTAGCGACAGAAACCCGCGCGGTATCATGCGCATCGCCGCGCATCAGTCGTCTCACACGCTGCGGCGGGATCGGGATCGACGACGTCGATCCAATGGCCGCGAACGCCTCGGATAGGGTGACCGCACTGCCTGGAGTCATGTTGTTACCCACACAATAAGGTCCCATTAGGCTTTCCTTATCGTACCAAGGGCAACCCTTGGCGGGCCACCGACACGCGGAAGGTGACCCGCCGATGGCAGGTGTCAGACGGTCTCGACGGGCTTCGCCACCCGGTCCAGCTCCGCGTACAGGTCCGCGAGGACCCGGGCGTGCAGGACCGTGCCGTCGCCGGTGTGCTCGAGCGACAGGACCTCGCCCTCGCTGTGCGCCCGCGCGATCAGGTCGCCCCTGTCGTACGGCACCAGCATCCTGACCTCGTGGTCGAGGCGGGGAAGCTCACGCTCGATCATCGACATCAGCTCGCCGATCCCGGCCCCGGTGCGGGCGGAGACGACGGCGCTGTGCCGTTCCTTCATCGTCAGCCGGGTCAGCACCACCGGGTCGGCGGCGTCGGCCTTGTTGACGACAATGATCTCCGGGATGTCCCGCGCGCCCTCGATCTCGGCCAGCACCTCCCGGACGGCCGCGATCTGCGACTCGGGGTCGGGGTGCGACCCGTCCACCACGTGCAGGATCAGGTCGGCGTCGGCGACCTCCTCCAGCGTCGAGCGGAACGCCTCGACCAGCTGGTGGGGCAGGTGCCGTACGAAACCGACCGTGTCGGCCAGCGTGAACAGGCGGCCCTCGGGCGTGCGCGCCTTGCGCACGGTGGGGTCGAGGGTGGCGAACAACGCGTCCTCGACGAGCACACCCGCGCCGGTCAGCCGGTTGAGCAGCGACGACTTGCCGGCGTTGGTGTATCCGGCGATCGCCACGGCGGGCACGTCGCGGGCCTGCCGGCGGTGGCGCATGGTCTGCCGGGCGGTCGACATCTCCTTGATCTGCCGCCGCAGCTTGGCCATCCGCTCGCGGATCCGCCGCCGGTCCAGCTCGATCTTGGTCTCACCGGGGCCGCGGCCGCCGATGCCGACGCCGCCCGCGGCGCGACCGCCGACCTGGCGCGACAGGTTGCCACCCCAGCCTCGCAGGCGCGGCAGCAGGTACTGCAGCTGCGCCAGCTCGACCTGCGCCTTGCCCTCGCGGCTCTTCGCGTGCTGCGCGAAGATGTCGAGGATCAGTGCGGTCCGGTCGATGACCTTGACCTTCACGACCTCTTCGAGCTGGCGGAGCTGACCTGGGGTCAGCTCACCGTCGCAGATCACGGTGTCGGCGCCGCTGGCGGCCACGATGTCGCGCAGCTCGACCGCCTTGCCCGATCCGATGTAGGTGGCGGGGTCGGGCCGGTCGCGGCGCTGGATCAGACCCTCCAGCACCTGGGAACCGGCGGTCTCGGCCAGGAGCTTCAGCTCCTGCAGCGAGTTCTCCGCGTCCAGCGCGGTGCCGCCCGCCCAGACGCCCACCAGGACGACACGCTCCAGCCGGAGCTGCCGGTATTCGACTTCGGTGATGTCTTCGAGCTCTGTCGACAGACCCGCTACGCGGCGGAGCGCCTGGCGCTCTTCCAGTTCGTAATCGCCCATGGCGAGGTCTTCGGGCTCGTTTCGCATATATGTCATCTCTACTAGACAGAACAGTCTGACACCCCGATGCCTTCCCGGCCCGGGCGCCTCCGTCGATGGTGACACGACCCCGGGGAGTGCCGCACTCCCTTATGTGCCGAGTCGGGCCACAAGTCGCGCGCTCTCCCCCGCCCAGTGATCAAGGCTGAGCCGGACGTGGACCTCGTGCGCCCGCCGCGCGTGGTCCCGGGCCCGCCCCCGCTCGCCCATCGCCAGCGACAGCATCGCCAGCGCCTGATGGATCGAGCCCCAGCCGACCGTGCCGCTGCCGTGCAGGGCCAGCCGGTCCGCGTACGGCGCCAGCATCTCGTACAGGTTCGAGGGGTCGGGGACGCCGAGCTGAGCCGACACGTACGACCAGATGACGGCGACGAACTCCCCCGACCAGTCGTCGGGGATCGTCGTGCCCCATCGGGCGATCAGGTTCCGGGCCAGCTCGCGATCGCCCACGTCGAGCGCCGCGAGCACGGCTATGGGACGCAGCGGGTCGTTGTGCGGCTGCGACGCCGCCGTGACGACCTCGTCGAGGATCTCGGCGACTCTGCCCTGTCCCCGCCGGCAGGCGTAGAGCATCGTCGGCCGTACGACGCCCAGGCCCCACATGCTGCTGTCGCCGAAGACCTCGCCGAGCTCGCCGGCGAGGCGCTCGACCTCGTCCCAGCGGCCGTCGAGGGTCAGCCGGGCGGCCTGGGCGATGCGCACCATGGCCGTCAGCTCAGATCTGCTGACCTCCTGCAGCAGGTGCTCGGCGCGGGCCAGGTCCCGGTCCCATTCGTCCAGCTCCCCCGCCCTGAACAGGCACGCCATCCGGTGCACCCGGGCCACGATCTCGGCTGTGGCGGGCAGGTCGGGCACCGCGAGCATCTCCTCGGTGGCGCGGCGGCGCTCGGTCTCCCGCTCCGGCACCCAGGACGCGATCATGTAGTTGTTGAGCACCTGGAGGAGCAGGGCGGGGTCGCCGATCCCGCGGGCGATCTGCACGGCCTCCGCGACCATCGCCTCGCCTTCGGCCCGGCGAGGCCCGTAGTTGAGCTCGATGCCGAGAGTGCCGAGCAGCGCCGCCCGGCGGGCGTCGTCCAGCGGGCCCGCCAGCAGGTTCTCGAGGAGGGCGACCGTGTGGTCGTCGACCACTCCGTACGGCCGCCAGTTCCAGACGCTGAGGGTGCCGAACACCGCCACGGCCTCCACCAGGGCCGGCCGGTCGCCCGCGCCCTCCGCCAGCCCGATGGCCTCCTCGAGTGCCGCCCGTGCCCGCACGACGTCCCCGACGACGCGCAGCGAGCGGCCCAGCTCGATCAGCAGGCGGCACCGCCTGGCCGGGTCGCGCGCGCCGAGGGCGAGCAGCGCCTTGTCCCACAGCTCGACCGCCTCGTCGTACGCGCGCTGCGCCGTCGCCTGCCTGGCCGCCCTGGCGGCGTAGCCGACGGCCTTGTCCGCTCCCCCGACCCGCGCGGCCATGGCGAAGTGGTGGGCGAGGACGGGCAGGCGCGCCGCCCCGTCGCCGCCGGGCGGCGCCGTCGGCAGGGACTCCAGGGCCTCCGCCACGCTCAGGTGGAGCCTGGCCTTCTCCAGGCGGCCGAGCCCGGCGTAGAGCGCGTCACGCACCAGCGCGTGCGAGAAGCGGTAGTCGAAGCCTCCCGGCGTCTCAGCGAGCACGCCGACGGCGACGGCGGGCTCCAGCAGCGACATCACCTCCTCCGCATGGGTTTCCGTGAGCGCCTCCAGCACGTCGAGGCTGACGTCGCGGCCCAGGACGGCGGCGCGGCGCAGCAGGTCCCTCGTGGGGTCGGGCAGCCGCGCGACCCTCCGCTCGATGACCTCCATGACGCCTTCGGGCACACCCAGCGACGCGGCGTCGAGCCGGTGCTCGCTGCCCAGCAGCCGCAGCAGCTCGCCGAGGTAGAAGGGGTTGCCGCCGGTGCGCCGATAGAGCACCTCGGCGAGCGCCGGGTCGGTCAGGTCGTGCCGCCGCAGGAACGCGGCGACCTCCTCCGCGGTGAACGGCGCGAGGGTGAGGCGCTCGGTGCCGGGCTCACGGGTGAGGGCGGCGAGGGTGTCGCGCAGCCGCTCGGGCTCCCTGCCCGGCTCCGGCCGCACGGTGGCCAGCACCAGCACGGGCCTGCGGTGCAGCTCGGCCGCGAGGAAGGCGAGCAGCCGCAGCGAGGCGGCGTCCGCCGCGTGGAGGTCGTCCAGCACCACCAGCGTCGGCGTGCCCGGCCGGGCGAGCGCGGCCAGCACGCCCTCGTACAGCTCGAAGAGCGCGGCCTCCGGATCGGCGGCGGCGCCGCCCTCGCCCGCGAGGAGCCGC
>NZ_JBFAOO010000198.1:0-13417 GCF_040675265.1 Microbispora sp. NPDC049633 | reverse complement strand
CTGAGCGGGAGCCGCGCGACCTGAGCGCGGGCCCGGGTGGCCGGAGCGGGGGCGGGCCCCCGCTCCGGGTGACGGCTCAGCGCTGCGGCGGGGCGACGACCACTTCGACGCGCTGGAACTCCTTGAGGTCGGAGTACCCGGCCGTGGCCATCGTCCGGCGCAGCGCGCCGAGCAGGTTCATCGAGCCGTCGGCCAGCGACGACGGGCCGTGCAGAATCTCCTTCAGCGTGCCGATCGTGCCGAACTCGACGCGCTTGCCGCGCGGCAGCTCGGGGTGGTGGGCCTCCGACCCCCAGTGGAACCCGCGGCCAGGGGCCTCGCTGGCCCGGGCGAGCGGCGAGCCCACCATGACGGCGTCGGCGCCGCAGGCGATCGCCTTGGCGATGTCCCCGGAGCCGCCCATGCCGCCGTCGGCGATGACGTGGACGTACCGGCCGCCCGACTCGTCCATGTAGTCGCGGCGGGCGGCGGCGACGTCGGAGATCGCGGTGGCCATCGGCACGACCACGCCCAGCACGTTGCGGGTGGTGTGCGAGGCGCCGCCGCCGAAGCCGACCAGCACGCCGGCCGCGCCGGTCCGCATGAGGTGCAGCGCCGCCGTGTACGTCGCGCAGCCGCCCACGATGACCGGGACGTCGAGCTCGTAGATGAACTGCTTGAGGTTGAGCGGCTCGGCCCGGCCCGACACGTGCTCCGCGGAGACCGTCGTGCCGCGGATCACGAAGATGTCCACGCCCGCGTCGATCACGGCCTTGTGGTGCTGCACGGTGCGCTGCGGCGACAGCCGTACGGCGGTCGTGACGCCGGCGGCGCGGACCTCCTCGATGCGCCGGCCGATCAGCTCGTCCTTGATCGGCGCGGTGTAGATCTCCTGCAGCCGCCGGGTCGCGGCCTCCCGGTCGAGGGTGGCCACCTCCTCCAGCAGCGGCGCCGGGTCCTCGTAGCGGGTCCAGAGCCCCTCGAGGTCGAGCACGCCGAGGCCGCCCAGGCGCCCGATCTCGATGGCCGTCTGCGGCGACACGACGCTGTCCATCGGGCTCGCCACGAGCGGAGAGTCGAACCGGTAGGCGTCGATCTGCCAGGAGATCGACACCTCCTCCGGGTCGCGGGTGCGCCGGGAGGGCACGATGCCGATCTCGTCCAGCGCGTAGGCACGCCGTCCGCTCTTGCCGCGCCCGATCTCCACCTGTGTCATATCGCCTGTTCTTTCCGTTTCTTCCGGGACGAACTATCGCCCGTGGTAGTTCGGAGCCTCGACCGTCATCTGGATGTCATGCGGGTGGCTCTCCTTGAGCCCGGCCGCCGTGATCGGCATGAGCTGCGCCTTCTCGTGCAGCTCCTGGATCGTCCGGGAGCCGGTGTACCACATGCCCTGACGAAGGCCTCCGACCAGCTGGTGGGCCACCGCCGCGACCGGGCCGCGGTAGGGCACCTGGCCCTCGATGCCCTCGGGGATGTACTTGTCCTCCCCGGACACCTCGGCCTGCGCGTACCTGTCCTTGCTGAACGACGCGCCGCCGCGCTCGCGGTTGCGCACCGCGCCCAGCGAGCCCATACCCCGGTACGACTTGAACTGCTTGCCGTTGATGAAGATCAGCTCGCCGGGCGACTCCTCGCAGCCGGCCAGCAGCGAGCCCAGCATGACCGTGTCGGCCCCGGCGGCCAGCGCCTTGGCGATGTCGCCCGAGTACTGCAGGCCGCCGTCGCCGATGACCGGGACACCCGCGGGGCCGCACGCCAGCGCCGCCTCGTAGATGGCGGTGAGCTGGGGGGCGCCCACGCCCGCGACGACCCGGGTGGTGCAGATGGAGCCCGGCCCGACGCCCACCTTGACCGCGTCGGCGCCGGCGTCGACCAGTGCCTGCGCGCCCGCGCGGGTGGCGACGTTGCCGCCGATGACGTCGACCCGGCCGTTGGCCTTGATCTTGGCGATCATGTCGCACACGCCCCGCGAGTGCCCGTGCGCGGTGTCGACGATGATGACGTCCGCGCCCGCCTCGATCAGCGTCATGGCGCGCTCCTCGGCGTCGCCGGCGACGCCCACGGCCGCGCCGACCATGAGGCGGCCGTCGGCGTCCTTGGTCGCGATCGGGTACTGCTCGCTCTTGGTGAAGTCCTTGACCGTGATGAGGCCCTGCAGGCGGCCGGCCTCGTCCACGAGCGGGAGCTTCTCGACCTTGTTCTGCCGCAGCAGCCGGAACGCCTCGTCGCGGTCGACTCCCACCGGCGCGGTGACCAGCGGCATCGCGGTCATGACGTCGCGCACGGCCCGGCTCTGGTCGCTCTCGAACCGCATGTCGCGGTTGGTGACGATGCCCACGAGCACGCCGTCCGCGTCGGTGACCGGAACCCCGGAGATCCGGTAGGTCGCGCACAGCCGCTCGACGTCGGCGAGGGTGTCCTCGGGTGAGCAGGTCACGGGGTTGGTGACCATCCCCGCCTCGGACCGCTTGACCAGGTCGACCTGCTGCGCCTGCTCCTCGATCGAGAGGTTGCGGTGCAGGATGCCGATGCCGCCCTGCCGCGCCATGGCGACCGCCATGCGCGCCTCGGTGACCGTGTCCATCGCGGCCGACACCAGCGGGATCCGCAGGGTGATGCTCCGGGACAGCCGCGTCGCCGTATCGGCCTCCCCCGGCTGCAGGTCCGAATAAGCAGGAACGAGGAGCACGTCGTCGAACGTGAGTCCCGGTTCGGTGAACTTGGCCATCTGCTGCACCCTCCTGCGCTGTGGGTCCTCGCGCGTGGGTCCCTCGCCAGACCCGAGGTCAGTCTAGTGGCCGCCCCAAACCGCATCCGGCAGACCTGTCAAGAGGGATGGCACAAAAAGTGGGGGGACCGGCTTCCGGTCCCCCCACTTCCCCGCGTCGCGCCTGCCACGCCCGTCGAGCCCCCCTCCGCGCCCGGCAGACGCGGCGTTCCCGGCTAACGCTGGGTCAAGGATGCGTCACACAGCGTCCATACGCAATGGCGTAACGTGCAACTGCACAAAGATGCATTTCGCGCTCTCGAAACTGCGACCGAATCAAATTGCGATCCACTCACATCCATACAAAAGCCGCCACGTCCAACCGTGCCGAATGTGTGAACAGGACGGACAACAGGGAAAAGCCGCGCTATTCTCACGCGGAGCGAGGCGAGATGAAGGGCGGAAGTCGGTGCGCCGGACGCCGGGAAACGTTTTCGCCCGATGGACCAGTGCGGCCAATGCGACCAGTGCGGCCAATGCGAGCGGCGCGATGTGATCAGCACGATGTGATCAGCGCTGTGCGACCGACGCTGTGTGACCGGCGCGACCACCGACGGAGCGAGCATGAGTACGACGCGCAACGCCGATCCTCAGATCGGCCCTCTCGAAAGCCTGGGCCTCTCCCCCGACCAGGCGGCCCTCTACACGGCCATGCTGCGGCTGCACCGCGCCACGCTGACGGAGCTGGCCGAGGCGGTCGGCCGGCCCGCCGAGGACGTGCTCGACGCCCTGGACGGGCTCGTACGGCTCGGCGCGGTGAACCGGCGACGGGAGGAGTTCCGCGCGCGGCATCCGGCCGCGGCGATCGGACGGCTGGTGGCCGAGAGGCTGGACCGCATGGCCAGGGAGACCCGCCAGATCGACGAGGTGCTGGCCGCGGCCGGACGTCTGGCCCATCACTACGACGCCGGCCGCGACTGGCGCAGCGGCCGGTTCTCGGTCGAGCCGATGAGCGGTGCGGACGAGCTGTGCGAGAGCGTGATCGGCCTCGCGCTGCAGGCGCCCCCCACCGAGCTGGTCATGGCCGTGCCGGACCACCGGACCATGGCCCGGTTCGCGGACGGGTACGGCGGCCAGTGGCTCCAGGCCGCCGCCGACGGCATCCTGCGCCTGCGGATGGTCGTGGCGCTCGACGCCATGTCCTCGCCCGCCGTACGGGAGGTGTGCGGGCGGTTCTCCGCGGCGGGCGCGGCGTTGCGCGCCCTCGACGCGGTGCCGAGCTGGTTCTTCGCGCTCGGCGACGGCGCCGCGGGGCTGCCCGCCGAGTGGGGCGTCCCGCTGCCCGAGCACTCCTACAACTGCTACCTGGTCCACGCTCCGGTGGCGGTGGGGGCGCTGCGGGCGCTGTTCGAGGAGCTGTGGGCACGGGCCGCGCCGATCTCCCCGCACAACAACGCGCTGCAGGTGCTACGGCTGGCCGCCAACGGCATGTCCGACGACGCCGTCGCCCGCCACCTCGGGGTGTCCGTGCGCACGGTGCGGGCCAGGTTCGCCGAGGCGATGTCGGAGCTCGGGGCGCAGTCCCGATTCCAGGCGGGGGTGGAGGCCGCCCGCCGGGGCTGGCTGTGACGGGACCGGCCGTGACAGGACCGGCTGTGCCGGGGGGCCGCCGGGCACGTCAACGGCTGCGACGCCGAGGTCTGTGCCAGCAGGCCGGCGCCCCCGGGGCGGGGACACCGGAGCCCCGGGCCGCGGCCCGACGAGCAGATGAAGCGCACTTATCCTCGTGGAGGGGGCGGTGGTCATAAGGTGGGATGCGTGCTGGAAGACGTCCCCCGCGACCCGTTCGCGGATGACCCCAACGACCCCGCGGCGGAGCTTGGCACGCCCGACGACGTGGAGCCGCTGACGCTCGCCGAGCGCGACGAGGCGCTGACCGACCTCGCCGACGTGGAGGTCTTCCGTTCCCTGCTCGAACCCCAGGGCGTGCTCGGGCTGGTCCTCGACTGCCCGGAGTGCGGCGAGCAGCACTACTTCGACTGGGACCTGCTGCGCGGCAACCTGCGCCAGATGATCGACAACGGCCGGCCGCAGGTCCACGAGCCGGCCTACCAGCCCGATCCGGCCGACTACGTCAGCTGGGAGTACGCCCGGGGCTACGTGGACGGCGTGATCGACACGGAGGAGAGCCGCTGACTGTCCACGTCGGCCACGAGCGCGCCCAGCAACCGGACGGCGGCGTCCGTGCCGCCGACCGGCTCGCGGCGGGCGAGCGCGTCGAGGACGGCGTCCGTCCGCATTACGTCGCCCTCCACGTCGGCATCGCCGTACGACCGCAGGTGGCGTGCCGTACGACGACGTTTCGTGGTCACGCAATCGACTCCAACTCGGCCAGTTGCCGGAGCCTCGCGAGCGCGCGATGCTGCGCGACCCGGACGGCACCCGGTGACATGCCGAGTACATTACCCGTCTCCTCGGCGGACAGGCCCGAGACCACCCGCAGAATGAGGAGCTCGCGCTGGGTGTCCGGGAGCCGGGACAGCAGGTCCCTGGCGTGCTGCGCCTCGATGTAACGCACCACCGTCTCCTCCGGCCCGGGGCCCTCGTCGGGCCCGTCCGGCAGGTCCTGCGTCGGCACGGCCGAGCGGACCGAGCTCCGCAGGGCGTCGGCCACCTTGTGCGAGGCGATGCCGAAGACGAACGACGCGAACGGACGTCCCATGTCGCGGTAGCGCGGCAGCGCCGACAGCACCGCGATGCACACCTCCTGGGCCACGTCGTCGGCGATGTGGTATTGACCTGACACTCTGCCCAATCGAGCCCTGCAGTACCGGACCACCATCGGGCGCAGATGTCCCAGCAGTGATTCGATCGCGGTGCGATCTCCCTGTACGGCAAGGCTGGTCAGTTCCCTGAGGTCGGACTCATCCGATCTCGTCGCAAGCCTTACCCCAGTTGTGGCGTCGGCGACGCATCCCTCGGTCACGTTAGGCATGATGCCCGTCGCGATCGTTGATGTCCTCATGGTTAACGGCTACGGATTGGTCACATTGACGCGTCGATAACGGTCCGTAATCATTTGACCACTCGCCCGTTGGAACATTCCAACCGTAATGCCCAAAACAACATATATATGCCTGACGGCTTGACAGGGAAAAAGAAGTATGCCGGTCGTTGCCATTGCCTGCGGCCGGGCTTCGGCCCCGGTTGCCTGTCCCGGTTGCCTGTCCCCGCCGCACGGAACGGGGAGGCGTCGCCGCACGGAACGGGAAGGCGTCGGCGCACGGAACGGGGAGGCGGAAAAGCGGAGCGCCCCGCGATCCGCCCTTACGGGCGGATCGCGGGGCGCGGATTGCTACGGGGCCCGCGGCAGGGAGGGCCGCTAGGCCTCGATCAGTGGCCGTGACCGTGGCCGTGGCCGTGGCCGCCGTTGGCGGCCGGAGCCTCCTCCTCGGGCTTGTCCACGACGAGGGCCTCGGTGGTGAGCAGCATGCCGGCGATGGACGCGGCGTTCTGCACGGCCGAGCGGGTCACCTTGACGGGGTCGATGACGCCCTGGCCCACCAGGTCGCCGTACTCACCGGTGGCGGCGTTCAGGCCCTCACCGGCGTTCATCGCGGCGATCTTGGTGGTGACGACGTAGCCCTCCAGGCCCGCGTTCTCGGCGATCCAGCGGGCGGGCTCGATCAGCGCCTTGCGGACGATCGAGACGCCGGTGGCCTCGTCGCCGGTCAGGCCCAGGTCGTCGAGCTCCTTGGACACGTGCACGAGCGCGGAGCCACCGCCGGAGACGATGCCCTCCTCGATCGCGGCGCGGGTCGCGGAGATCGCGTCCTCGAGGCGGTGCTTCTTCTCCTTCAGCTCCACCTCGGTCGCGGCGCCGACGCGCAGCACGCACACGCCGCCCGCCAGCTTGGCGAGACGCTCCTGGAGCTTCTCACGGTCCCAGTCGGAGTCGGACTGCTCGATCGCGACCTTGATCTCGCGGACGCGGTCCTCGATCGCCTGCGCCTCGCCGGCGCCGTCGACGATCGTGGTGGTGTCCTTGTTGACCACGACGCGGCGGGCCGTGCCGAGGACCTCCAGGCCGACGTGCTCCAGCTTGAGGCCGATCTCCTCGCTGACGACCTGGCCGCCGGTGAGGATGGCGATGTCCTGCAGCATGGCCTTGCGGCGGTCGCCGAAGCCGGGGGCCTTGACGGCGACCGAGGTGAAGGTGCCCCGGATCTTGTTGGTCACCAGGACGGCCAGGGCCTCGCCCTCGACGTCCTCGGCGATGACCAGCAGCTGGCGCTTGGTCTGGGCGACCTTCTCCAGCAGCGGCAGGAAGTCCGCGATGGAGGAGATCTTGCCCTGGGTGATGAGGATGTAGGGGTCCTCGAGGACCGCCTCCATGCGCTCGGAGTCGGTCACCATGTAGTGCGACAGGTAGCCCTTGTCGAACTGGAGGCCCTCGGTGAACTCCAGCTCCAGGCCCATCGCGTTGGACTCCTCGACGGTGATGACACCGTCCTTGCCCACCTTGTCGAACGCCTCGGCGATCAGGCCGCCGATCTTCGCGTCCTGCGCGGAGATCGTGGCGACGTTGGCGATCTCCTTCTTGTCCTCGACGTGGCGGGCGCTGCCGAGCAGCCGCTCGCTGACGGCCTGGGCGGCCTTGTCGATACCGCGCTTGAGGCCCAGCGGCTGCGCGCCGGCGGCCACGTTGCGCAGGCCCTCGCGGACCATGGCCTGGGCCAGGACGGTCGCGGTGGTGGTGCCGTCACCCGCGATGTCGTTGGTCTTGGTCGCCACTTCCTTGGCGAGCTGGGCGCCAAGGTTCTCGTACGGCTTGTCCAGCTCGACCTCGCGAGCGATGGTCACACCGTCGTTCGTGATCGTCGGGGCACCGAACTTCTTGTCGATGACGACGTTGCGGCCGCGCGGGCCGAGGGTCACCTTGACTGCGTCGGCGAGAGCGTTGACACCACGCTCGAGAGCGCGCCGCGCGTCCTCTTCGAACTCCAGGATCTTCGGCATTCAGGTCTCCTTGTGAGCGCGCGGAGCCCCGGGCGCGTGTCCCGGGGCTCCACTGGCCGACGCGGCCTACTTCTCGATGATGGCGAGCACGTCGCGGGCCGAGAGCACCAGGTACTCCTCGCCGCCGTACTTGACCTCGGTGCCGCCGTACTTGCTGTAGAGGACGACGTCGCCCTCCTTGACGTCGAGCGGGATGCGCTTCTCGCCGTCCTCGTCCCAGTTGCCCGGACCCACAGCGAGGACGCGGCCCTCCTGCGGCTTCTCCTTGGCGGTGTCCGGGATGACCAGGCCGGAGGCGGTGGTCTGCTCGGCCTCAAGCGGCTGGACCACGATGCGGTCGCCAAGCGGCTTAACGGGAACCTTGGTGGCGGTCGTCACGATCGGACCTCCCCTTCAGATTGCGATGAATGAGCTGAAGAGGCGACCAGCGGCCTGCCGTCGCGGGTGTCAGACCTGTCTCGTCGCTGTTGGCACTCTCAATGGCAGAGTGCCAACACGAAACAGTATGCAAGTGGCGCGTGACAGTCAACACGAACCGGCATCGCAGGTCAGACGCGGGAGGCGTACGACCCGGAGCGCACGTCGTCGACGATGCCCGGACGGCTCGGCTGCCATCCGAGGACCTTCCTGGCGAGGTCGCCGCTCACCACCTGACTCAGGGCCAGGCCCTCGGCGAAGGGACGGCCGAGCGCCTGGCTCGCCTCGTCGACCGGCCACGGCACCGCCTTCCCCGTACGGCCGGCCGCCGCCGCGACGTCGGCGACGCTCACCGCCTCCTCGGTGACAGCGTGGAAGAGGCTCCCCGGCTCGCCCTTCTCGATCGCGAGCACGAGCAGGTCCGCCAGGTCGTCGACGTGGACGGTCGGCCAGGTCGGGGCCGGGCCGCCCGCGTGGACGTACCGTCCGTCCTCCCCGTCGGGGGAGGCGAGCAGCCCGGGGATGCCGCCGCCCCGGCCGTACACGATGCCGGGCCTCACGACGACGCCGCCCGCGTCCCGCACCAGCCCCTCCACCCGCGGCCGGTAGCCGGACAGGGTGATGGGGTTCAGCGGCGCGTCCTCGCCCGCCGCCTCCGTGGTGGCGCCGAGCACCCAGACGCCGCTGGTGTAGACGAGCCGCGCGCCGCCGCCGGACAGCGCCTCGATCGCCGCGACGTCCACCGCCTCGTCCCCGACGGGGTTGGCCGCGTGCACGACGACGTCGATGTCCGGCGTCACCGCCGCGCGGAGCGTCTCGGGCTCGTGGATGTCGCCGTGGCGCACCTCACCGGGTACGGCGGTGTCGCGCGCCTTCGGACGGACGAGCGCGACGACCTCGTGGCCGTGTTCGGCGAGGCGCTCCGCCAGCACCGAGCCGATGTACCCCGTCGCACCGAGCAGCAGTACCTTCATCTTTCTTCCACCTCGAACACTTCGACGTTTTACTGTTCGACGCAGACGGTAGCGCACCCCCCATCGATATTTCAACGTCGAAGTTTCGGTTACGATGGCCGGTGGAGGAGGAGCGGCGGAGGACCCAGGCCGCGCGCGCTATGAACGACACCCTCGCGAACGACAGCACCTGCACCGGCACCGACGGCAACGACACCACCTGCGCCGGCGCCACCGGCAACGACGCCGTCGACCAGATCCTCAGCCAGTGGGCCCAAGTGCGCCCGGACGTGGACTGCTCGGCGATGGGGGTGGCCGGGCGCATCTCCCGCGCGTCCCGGCTGCTGGAGAAGGGCATCAAGGAGTACTTCTCCGAACACGACCTGGAGCCGTGGGAGTTCGACGTGCTCGCGACTCTCTTCCGGTCCAATCCCGATCACCTGCTCTGCATGAGCGACCTCGCCACCGCCGCGATGGTCAGCTCCGCGGCGCTCACCAACCGGGTGGACCGCCTCGTCGCGAAGGGACTGGTGCGCAGGGAGGTCTCACCGTCCAACCGCCGCATGGTCCTGATCACCCTCACCGACGAGGGCCGGGCGGTGGTCGACGCCCTGCTGGCCGGTCACGTGGCCAACGAGGGGCGAATGCTGGCCGGCCTCACCGACGAGGACCGGGCCCAGCTGTCCGGGCTGCTGTGCAAGCTGCTCGCCTCGCTGGGCGACGTCCGCCCCTGCTGACCGCCGGGCACGGCCTTCCCGTTCCGCCGGCTCCGGCCGGTTCCCGGCGGCGCCCCTGCCGTCGCCCGCTCCGGGGCTCGTCCACAGGGCGACGCCCAGGGCCGACGTACGCGCCGGGCAGGCGGTAGCGTCGCGGGCGTGGACCTGGACGCCTTCCGCATGCTGCTCACGCCCGCCGGGCGCGGGGCCCTGGACGAGGCCGTGAGGATACTCGCCGACGGGGCCGACCCGGTGGCCGCCGCGAGCGCGCTGCGCCGCGGCCACCCGGCCGACCTGGCGGCGGCGGCGCTCACCCAGGCGTCGCTGCGGCGGCGGGCCGAGGCCAAGTTCGGCCCCGACGCCGCCGTCATGTACTTCACCCCGCACGGGCTGGAGCAGGCCACGCGCCCCGAGGTCGCCGCACACCGCGCCACGAGAATCCGGGCCGCCGGAATTCGGGTCGACGGCACCCGGGCCGGCGGAGAGCCGGCGGGCGGCCCCGCCGTGCTCGACGTCTGCTGCGGGATCGGCGGCGATCTCCTCGCACTGGCGCGGGCGGGCTGCGCCGTGGACGCCGTGGACCTCGACCCGCTGACCGTGGAGGTCGCCCGCGCCAACGCGGCGGCGCTCGGCCTGTCCTCCCTGGCCGGCGTCCGCACGGGCGACGCCGCGCTGGCCGACCCCGGCGGCTACGGCCTGCTGTTCGCCGATCCCGCCAGGCGTGGGGCGCGGGGACGGACCTTCGACCCGATGGCGTACTCCCCCACCTGGCCGGTCGTGCTCGACCTGGTGGCCCGCGCCCCGGCGGCCTGCCTGAAGGTGGCCCCCGGCATCCCGTACGAGTTCATCCCGGAGGGCGCCGAGGCCGAGTGGGTGTCGTACCGCGGCGAGGTGAAGGAGGCGGCGATCTGGACCGGGATGGGAGCGGGCGGGCGGCGCGCCACCCTGCTGCCGTCCGGGGTCACGCTCACGCCGTCCGGCGCGGAGGCGGAGACCGGGCCGGTGAGCCGCTACCTCTACGAGCCCGACGGCGCGGCGGTGCGGGCCCACCTGGTCGCCGAGGTCGCCGCCCTCGTGTCCGGCCGCCTCGTCGATCCGCAGATCGCCTACATCACGAGCGATCGTCTCGTACGCACGGAGTGGGCCTCCTGCTACGAGGTGACCGACGTCATGCCGTTCTCGCTCAAACGCCTGAGGGCGGCGTTGCGCGAACGGCGCGTCGGCGCGGTCACGATCAAAAAACGCGGGTCCGCCGTCGACGTGGAACGGCTGCGCAAGGATTTGCGGCTTTCCGGCGACAATTCCCTCGTCATTGTCCTGACCCGCATCGGAGAGCGGCCGTTCGCCCTGCTTTGCCAGCCCATGACCAGCGCTGACGCGTGAAACCGGAGTAATTCACCGGCAAATGGCGCCTTTCTCATTCCACCCCTGATGGCCGCGGGTCAGGGCCTAAAGTTGGCCGTCGGGCATGCCGCCTGTTCGTTCATCCTGCGCGAGACCGGGCCGAACCGACGTTTCGGCGAGTGAAGGAGCATTCTCGGTGGAGCATTCCAGCCACAACCTCCTCCAGGCGGGCAGCCAGACGGCCGTCTCCGACCGAATGCGCGAACTGCTGGCGCGGGCGGCGCAGGACCACGTCTACGAGCAGCGGACGCAGGGCGCCGTGCTCGACGAGATCCGTCAGCGGCTGGAGGGCATGGAGTGGCTCCTCCGCGAGGTGCGCGAGCGCGAGCTGGGCGGCCTCGGCGCGGCCCTCGAGGCGATCACCCAGCGGCTCGACGACATGAACGCCAGGCCGCCCGCCTGGGCCGAGGGACTGGCCCAGCACGTGGAGCTGCTGCGCGACCACGTGGACGAGGCCGGCGGACGGACCCAGGGCCTCGCCGACCGCATGACCGACTTCGCGCACCGGCTCGGGAAGTTCCAGGGGAGCATGGAGGCCGCCGCCGGGCGCTTCACCCGGCTCGACAAGGCCCTCGCCGAGCTCACCGAGCGCACCGAGCGGCTGGAGTCCGTGGTCGTCGAACGGCTCGACTCGGTCGGCGGCGGGGTCGAGGCGGTGCGGAGCGGCGTCGGGGACGTCGCCGCCGGCGTGGACGAGATGAGCACCACCATCGCGGGCATGAACGCCGACCTCACGCTGACGGCGGGGGCCATGGCGCCCCTCGCCGAGGCGGTGCGCGGCAGGCCGGACCGCGAGCAGATCGCCGAGACCGTCTCTGACGCGGTCACCCGTGCCATGGAACCGGCCCGGGGCGACGTCGCCCGGCGGCTCGCCGCGCTGGAGGAGACCATGCTGGCGCTCGCCGAGGTCCTCCTGCGCCCCGCCCGCGGCCACACCGACTGAGCACCCGCCCCTCCGGAGGCGCCGCGGGCTCGCGTGATCAGACGTTGACGACGGTGATCGGGAGCGACGAGTCGGCCGGGATCTCCAGGGTGGAGGGCGTGACGCCCGCCGACACCAGGTCGGCGCCGAGCGCCGCCACCATCGCACCGTTGTCGGTGCACAGGCCGGGCCGCGGCACCCGCAGGCGCACCCCGGCCGCGTCGCAGCGCTCCTGGGCCAGAGCCCGCAGCCGGGAGTTGGCGGCCACGCCGCCCCCGATCAGCAGGTCCTTGACGTCGTAGCGGGCGCACGCCTGCAGGGCCTTGCGGGTGAGCACGTCCACGACCGCCTCCTGGAACGACGCGGCGACGTCGGCCACGGGCACCGGCTCACCCGCCGCCTCTCGGGCCTCCACCCACCGCGCCACGGCCGTCTTCAGGCCGGAGAAGGAGAAGTCCAGAGTTCCGTCGTCGTACTTGCCACGGGGGAACGTCACCGCCGCGCCCGACCCCTCGCGGGCGGCCCTGTCGATGTGCGGCCCGCCCGGGAACGGCAGGCCGAGCACCCGGGCCACCTTGTCGAACGCCTCCCCGGCCGCGTCGTCCACGGTGGACCCGAGCGAGATCACGTCGTGCGCCACATCGGGCACCAGGAGCAGCGAGGAGTGCCCGCCCGAGACCAGCAGCGCGATCGAGGGCTTGGGCAGCGGGCCGTGCTCCAGCTGGTCCACGGCGACGTGCGCGGCGAGGTGGTTGACCCCGTAGAGCGGGACGCCGAGCCCCAGCGCGTACGCCTTCGCGGCGGCCACGCCCACGAGCAGCGCCCCCGCGAGGCCCGGGCCCGCGGTGACCGCGACCGCGTCGATGTCGGAGAACCGCAGCCCCGCGGCGGCCAGCGCGCTCTCGACCGTGGGCGTCATCGCCTCCAGATGGGCCCGCGAGGCCACCTCCGGCACCACGCCGCCGAAGCGGGCGTGCTCGTCCATGCTGGAGGCGATGGTGTTGGCCAGCAGCGTGTGCCCCCGGACGATGCCCACGCCCGTCTCGTCGCAGGACGTCTCGATCCCCAGCACGATCGGCTCGTCATGCCCCCTCATGCCCGCCCCCTATCTCTCCGTGTCGTGGGCCGAGATCCTTCACCATCGTGATGGCGTCGGTCCCGTCGTCGTAGTAGCGCCGTCGCAGGCCCAGGCGCCGGAAGCCGAACCGCTCGTACATCGCCTGCGCGGGCGGGTTGTCGGCGCGCACCTCCAGGAACACCGAGGCCGCGCCGCGCCGTACGGCCTCGGCGAGCAGCG
>NZ_JBFAOO010000197.1:0-13451 GCF_040675265.1 Microbispora sp. NPDC049633 | reverse complement strand
CTCAGGCCCGCCGCCAGCGCCGCGACGACCAGTGCCGCCCGGAGGGGGGTTCGGGTCATACGGCTCATTGTGGCCCCGGTCGTTGCCGATCAGGCGTGGATGACGTCACAGACGTACGACGAGGGCCCCGGCGCGGGGTGCGCCGGGGCCCTCGGGGAAAGGCTCAGGCCCGGGCGAGGGTGCCCAGGTAGAGCTGGATGACCTTCGGGTCGTTGATCAGGTCGCGACCGCTGGCCATGTAGGCGTTGCGGCCCTGGTCGAGCACGTAGCCCCGATGGCAGATCTGCAGGCAGCGGCGCGCGTTCTGCTCGACCATGATGACGGTCACGCCGGCCTTGTTGATCTGCTGGGCCTGGATGAAGACCAGGTCCTGCAGCTTGGGCGACAGGCCCGCGGACGGCTCGTCCAGGAGCAGGACCGACGGCTCGGTCATGAGCGCACGGCCCATGGCGACCATCTGCCGCTCACCGCCGGACAGCGAACCGGCGCGCTGCTTGCGGCGCTCGCGGAGCGCGGGGAAGATCTCGCAGACGAACTCGAACCGCTCCTTGAACTTGCCGGGCACCTGGTAGGCGCCCATCTCCAGGTTCTCCTCGATGGTGAGGCTGGGGAAGACGTTGTTCGTCTGCGGGACGTAGCCGACCCCGCGGGCCACCAGCGAGTGGGCCTTGAGGCTGGTGATGTCCTCGCCGTTCAGGACGACCGAGCCGCTGCGCACCGGCACGAGCCCGAACAGGGTCTTCAGCAGGGTCGACTTCCCGGCGCCGTTGGGGCCGATGATGCCGATCAGCTCGCCCTTCTTCACATACAGGTCGGCGCCGTTGAGGATGTTGACCCCGGGGATGTAGCCGGCGTACAGCTCGTCGGCCCGCAGGAGCGCATTCTCGGCTCCGGCGAGATGGTCGGAGCGGTCGACGACGGCCGCCTGGGAGACCGGCTCTTCGTGGTTGTCCGCAGTGGGGACGCGGTCCGGCTCGGCGCCGTTGTCCGGCGTGGGGGCGGTCATGCCTTCTCCTCGATCCCGGCCTCCAGCTCGGCCTCGGCCTCCTGCAGCTGCTCCTCGAACTCCTCGGCGGACATCGGCGCGTCGTGGTGGGCGCCCAGGTAGGCGTCGATCACGCGCGAGTCCGACATGATGGTGTCCGGAGGGCCCTCCGCGATGACGGCGCCCTGGGCCATCACGATGACCCAGTCGCTGATGTCGCGGACCATGTCCATGTCGTGCTCCACGAAGAGCACCGTCATGCCCTCTTCGCGCAGGTCCTTCACGTGCCCGAGGAGCGACTGGGTCAGGGCCGGGTTCACGCCCGCCATGGGCTCGTCCAGCATGACCAGCTCGGGGCCGACCATCAGGGCCCGCGCCATCTCCAGCAGCTTGCGCTGGCCGCCGGACAGCGAGCCGGCGAAGTCGTCGCGTTTGGCGGCGAGCTTGAAGCGCTCGAGGAGCTCCTCGGCGCGTTCGGTGATCTCGTCCTCCTGACGGCGCCAGCTGCCCGGGACGAGCGCGCGGAAGAAGTTCTCGCCGCGCTGGTTCTGCGCGCCGAGCCGCATGTTCTCCATGACGGTGAGCTTCGACAGGGCCTTGGTTAGCTGGAACGTGCGGACCATGCCCGCACGGGCGACCCGGTGGGCGGGCACGCCCTTCAGTTGCTTGCCGTTGAAGGTCCAGGACCCCTCGTCGGCGCTGTCGAAGCCGGTGAGCTGGTTGAAGAACGTCGTCTTGCCGGCGCCGTTCGGGCCGATGAGCGCGGTGATGGACCCGCGCTGGATCTCCACGTGGTCGACGTTGACGGCGGTGAGGCCGCCGAACCGGCGTACGACCTTGTCGACGACGAGGATCGGGTCCGGCTTGGGAACGCCGGGCTCGCGGTCGAGGCCCGTGAAGGCGGCCAGCGCCGCCGCCTTCCTGGACGGGGTGGTGTCAGCGTGCATCGAGCGCGATCTCCCTCTTGTCGCCGAAGATGCCCTGAGGCCGGAAGATGAGCAGGAGCATCAGGCCGAGACCGACCAGCATGAAGCGGACCGCGCCGATGTTGTTCACGGTGAACAACGAGGGGAGCAGGCCGGCGGAGACGGCCTCGCTGAGCGTGTTCCCGACGAAGACCAGCAGCACCCAGAAGATCGCGGCGCCGACGACGGGGCTGAAGACGCGGGCCGCGCCGCCGAGGATCACGATCGTGTACGCGTAGAACGTGAACTCCGTGCTGAACAGGTCGGGCTGCACCGACGCCTGCCCGAGCGCGAACAGGAAGCCGCCGAGGCAGCCGACCACGCCGCCGAGCACGAGGGCCTGCATCTTGTAGGAGAAGACGTTCTTGCCGAGGCTGCGCACGGCGTCCTCGTCCTCGCGGATGGCCTTGAGCACGCGGCCCCAGGGGCTCTTCATGAGCAGGTAGACCAGTCCGCAGGCGATCGCGATGAGCACCCAGCCGACGGTCAGCACCCACGTCACCCGCTCGTTGAAGCTGATCGGGCCGATGCCGTACGTGCCGGGGGAGTAGGGGTTCATCGCGAAGAAGTCGCCGGAGAAGTTCTGCCGGCCGTCCGAGCCGCCGAAGACGCTGCTGAACTTGACCGACCTGAAGATGAGCCGGACGATCTCGGCCGCCGCGATGGTGACGATGGCGAGGTAGTCGGCGCGCAGCCGCAGGGTGGGGATGCCCAGCAGGAATGCCAGCACGATGGTGGCCGCAAGGCCGATCACGATGCCGAGCCAGAACGGCAGGTGGAAGGTGGCCACGGTGACGGCCATGCCGTACGCGGCGACGCCGAGGAAGGCCGCCTGGCCGAAGTTGAGCAGCCCGGCGTAGCCGAACTGGATGTTGATGCCGATCGCGGCGAGCGCGTAGACGACGGTCTCCAGGCCGATCGAGGCCTTGACCGTGGTGATGAGGATGGTGTTCCAGTCCACGTGTGGTCTCCGATCAGCCGATGCGCTCGCGCCGGCCGAGGATGCCCTGCGGCCGGAAGAGCATGACGAGGATGAGCACCAGCAGCGCGCCGACCGTCTTCAGCTCGGTCGGCACCACGACGGTGGACAGCTGGATGAACAGGCCGACGACGATGGAGCCGACCAGGGCGCCGAACGCGGTGCCGAGGCCGCCGAGCGTGACGCCCGCGAAGACCAGCAGCAGGATCTGGAAGCCCATCTGGTAGCTGACGTTCTGCGACAGGCCCAGCATGACGCCCGCGAGCGACGCGATGGCGCCGCCGACGGTCCAGATGATCCTGATGACCCCGTCGACGTTGATGCCCGAGGAGGCCGCCAGGGCGGGATTGTCTGCGACCGCGCGGGCCGCCTTGCCGACACGGGTCTTGAGCAGCGCGACCCCGACGACGATGAGCACGGCGAGCTCGATGCCCATCGCGATGAAGTTCTTCGGCGCGGCGGAGATCGGGCCGACCTGGATGCCGGGCTGGGCGTTGTAGTCCGCGAACGGGGCGCCCTCGCCGCCGAAGAAGAAGAGGAAGACGTAGCGCAGGAACAGGGCCAGACCGATCGAGATGATCATCATGGCGACCAGGCTGCTGCCGCGCTTGCGCAGCCGCCCCCAGAAGAAGCGGTCCTGGCCGTAGCCGAAGACCCCGCCGATCACGACCGAGATCACCGCGGCCCAGACGAGCGGAATCCCCACGACCACGTTGAAGAAGTAGGCGCACATCGCGCCGAACGTGAGCAGCTCGCCGTGGGCGAAGTTGGTGAGCCCGGTGGTGCCGAAGACCAGCGAGAGGCCCATGGCCGCGAGGGCGATGATGAGTCCGAGGTTGAAGCCCTCGAAGGTGAGCTGGGCGACCCGGTCCCAGAAGGAGGAGGAGTCCGAGGACGCCGCGGCGGCCCCGCCCTGCTGGCCCGCGGGGGCGAGGGCGAACAGGACGTTGCGCTCGCTCCCGTCGTAGACCTGGACGTTCAGGGTGGCCCGGTCCTTGAACTTGAGCGCGACCCCCTGCGGGAGCGTCGACTGGTCAAGCGTGACCTTGTATGTGCCCGCCTCGGGGACCGGCACCTCCCACTTGCCGTCGGCACCCGTGGTGGCGTCGCCGACGGGTTTGCCGTCTTCGCCCGCCACGCTGATCTTCACGCCGTTCACCGGCTGGCCTTGGTTTTGGAGTGTGCCCTTCAGGGCCTCCCCGTCCGCCCAGGCGGGGGAGGAGAGGAGAAAGACGAGTCCACCCAGGAAGGCCGTGAACGCGATCACGGCTCTGCGCAATGGTGCTCCCTCTGGTTCAGGTCATGGCGGGGTCGTGCCCCCACTGCGGACGCGCAACATCGGTCAGGTTGCTGCGATGTTGTGGCCGGAGCATAAGCCTGAGACGCCCGTTTCGGGGTCGTTCGTCACCAATTGGTGACCATGGTGTGTCACTGACGTGAGAAAGGGTTCGCAGGTCAGGGCATGTAAGGAGTCAACCGGGCATCGGTGCTGAGATTTGGTGCCGAGAAGTCGTGAGCCCGTGGGAGGACCTTTGGGACCGTACACAGCTTCCCCGGCTCCGCACGTTGTCTACTCGGTCTTCCCACGGGCTCTGGAGCCTCAACGGTAGCGACCGGAGCGACTCCCGTGCAAAGAGAGTCGCAAGCCGTTCCGGTATGAGGCTCAATGCGTCGTAAGGGGTTTTCGTGGTGCTTGCCCGGCCGGTGCCTGGGCGAGTCCGGCCCGCGCGCCTCCCGGCCTCAGCGGGCGTCCCTGAGCATGCAGGTCAGGCGGGCCGTGCAGACCGCGCCGCCCTCGTCGTCGGTGATCTCGATGGCGTACGTCGCGAGCGTGCGCCCGCCGTGCACCCGGGTCGCGACGGCGGTGACGTGCCCCGAGGTGGCGGAGCGGTGGTGGGTGGCGTTGATCTCGATGCCGACGGCGATCCTGCCCGCACCGGCGTGCAGGGCGGCGCCGGTCGAACCGAGCGTCTCGGCCAGCACGCAGGAGGCGCCGCCGTGCAGCAGGCCGTACGGCTGGGTGTTGCCTCCGACGGGCATGCGGCCGACGACCCGCTCCGCGCTCGCCTCCAGGATCTCGATGCCCATCCGCCGGTGCAGGTGGTCCCCGGGCGCGTTCATGAACGCCACGAACTCCTCGGGATTCGTCAAGGTCAAGGGGACGCCTCCTGTGGGAAGAGCACGGGTTTTCTGTCGTACAGGGAGACTAGGCTGCGGGTGTGCCGAAGAGTGAAGCGACCCCCACCCGTCCGTGTCTGCTGCTTCTGGACGGGCATTCTCTTGCTTATCGCGCGTTCTACGCGTTGAAGGACGCGAACCTCATGACCACCGACGGTCAGCACACCGAGGCCGTCTACGGCTTCACCTCGATGCTGGCCAACATCCTGCGCGACGAGCAGCCGAGTCACGTCGCGGTCTGCTTCGACCGGAGCGAGCCCACCTTCAGGCACGAGGCGTACGACGGCTACAAGGCCAACCGGGCGGAGACCCCCGAGGACTTCCGCGGCCAGATGCAGCTCATCTTCGAACTGCTCGACGCGCTGCGGATCCCGCGCCTGTCGGTGCCTGGCTTCGAGGCGGACGACCTGATCGCGACGCTGGCGACGCGCGCCTCCGGCGAGGAGATGAGCGTGCTCATCGTGACCGGCGACCGTGACGCGCTCCAGCTCGTCGACGAGAAGGTCACGGTGCTGATGACCAGACGGGGCATCAGCGACATGACCCGCTTCACCCCCGACGCCGTCATGGACAAGTACGGCCTCACCCCGGCCCAGTACCCCGACTTCGCGGCGCTGCGCGGCGACCCCAGCGACAACCTGCCGAGCATCCCGAGCGTGGGGGAGAAGACCGCCACCAAGTGGATCGTCGAGTACGGCTCGCTGGACGAGCTGGTCCGGCGCGCCGACGAGGTGAAGGGCAAGGTCGGCGACAAGCTGCGCGAGCACCTCGGCCAGGTGATCCACAACCGGATGCTGACCGAGCTGAAGCGCGACGCCCCGGTCGACGCCGAGGTGTCCGCGCTCACCATGGGCCTGTGGGACCGCGAGGAGGTCAACAAGCTCCTCGACGCGGTGCAGATCCGCGGCGAGCTGCGCGAGCGCCTGTTCAAGGTCCTCGGCACCACCGAGCCGGAGGCCGGCGAGGGCTTCGAGCTCGAGGTGACGGTGCTGGAGCCGGGCCAGGTGCCCGGCTGGCTGGCGGCCCTCCCTCAAGATCGCGCCGGGCTGGCCTTCCAGGGCTCCTACGGCAGCGGCACCGGGCGGCTGGAGGGCGTCGCGATCGCCGGGCCGGACGGCGCCGCCTATCTCGACCCCACGCGGCTGACGCAGGAGGACGAGGCGGCGCTCGGCGCCTGGCTGGCCGACGAGAACCGGCCGAAGGCCCTGCACGACGCCAAGGGGCCGCTGCTCGCGCTGTGGGCACACGGCCTCGACCTGCGCGGTCTCACCTGCGACACGGCGCTCGCCGCCTATCTGGCGATGCCGGGGCAGCGGTCGTTCCCGCTGGAGGACCTGGTCCTGCGCTACCTCCATCGCGAGCTGCGGGCGGAGTCCGCGCCCGGCGGGCAGACCTCCCTGTTCGAGGACGCCGACGAGGGCGCGGCCCGGGACCTGGCCCTGCGGGCCCAGGCCGTGCGCGACCTGGCCGACGCGCTGGAGGCGCACCTGTCCGAGCGCGGCGGCACCCGGCTGGTGACCGAGGTCGAGCTGCCCCTGGTGCGGGTGCTGGCCGAGCTGGAGCGGGACGGCATCGCCGCCGACCGGCAGTACTTCGCGGCGCTGGAGGCGGAGTTCGGCGCGGCCGTCAAGCAGGCGGTCGAGGCCGCCCACCAGGCGGTGGGGGAGCAGTTCAACCTCGGCTCGCCCAAGCAGCTGCAGGAGATCCTGTTCGGCAAGCTCGGCCTGCCCAAGACCAAGAAGATCAAGACGGGCTACACGACCGACGCCGACGCGCTCGCCTGGCTGGCCGAGCAGACCGACAACGAGCTGCCGGTGATCCTGCTCCGCCACCGCGACCAGACCAAGCTCCGCACCACGGTCGAGGGCCTGATCAAGGAGATCGCCGACGACGGGCGGATCCACACCACGTTCAACCAGATCGTGGCGGCCACCGGGCGGCTGTCGAGCGAGAAGCCCAACCTGCAGAACATCCCGATCCGCACCGTCGAGGGCCGGCGCATCCGCAAGGGCTTCGTGGTGGGGGAGGGCTTCGACACGCTCCTGACGGCCGACTACAGCCAGATCGAGCTGCGGATCATGGCGCACCTGTCCCGGGACGAGTCGCTGATCGAGGCCTTCGAATCGGGCCACGACTTCCACCAGGCCACCGCGTCCCGCGTCTTCGACCTGCCGCCAGAGCAGGTGGACGCCGACCTGCGCGCCCGGATCAAGGCCATGAACTACGGCCTCGCCTACGGCCTGTCCGACTTCGGCCTGTCGGGGCAGCTCAACATCCCCGTCGCGGAGGCCAGGGCGCTCAAGGAGGAATACTTCGAGGAGTTCGGCGGCGTCCGCGACTACCTGGAGTCGATCGTCGCCCAGGCCCGCAAGGACGGCTACACCGAGACGATCCTGGGCCGTCGCCGCTACCTGCCCGACCTGACCAGCGACAACCGGCAACGCCGGGAGATGGCCGAGCGGATGGCGCTCAACGCGCCCATCCAGGGCTCGGCCGCCGACATCATCAAGGTCGCCATGCTGAACGTGCAGAAGGCGATCGAGGGCATGCGCTCCCGCATGCTGCTCCAGGTTCACGACGAGCTGGTGTTCGAGGTCGCGCCGGGCGAGCTGGAGGAGCTGACCGAGGTCGTGCGCACGCAGATGTGCCGGGCCTACGACCTGAGCGTGCCGCTGGAGGTCAGCGTGGGCGTCGGGACCACCTGGGAGGACGCCGGCCACTGATCCTCGCCGCCGGCCGCCCCCGCTCCGGCGGACCATCGCCTTGCAGGGCGACTGGGCGGGTGCGCCTGATCAGAGGTCGAAGGGGTCAGGGGTGGCCGGTGGAGCGGGCGGCCCGGTGGTCCCGCCCGTGCACGGCCAGGCCCGCCTCCTCGACCTCCAGCAGGCTCGCCTCGTGCCGCTCCGACTCGAAGGCCGTCCGCCCGCCGCGCAGGCCGAACAGGCGCTTGCTCAGCGCGATGTACAGCACGGCCGCGATGTTGACCAGGAGGACCGCGATCCGGAGCGGGCTCACCTTCTCGGCGATCTCGTAGATCTCCACGGGGATGAACGCCGAGGTGATGATCACCGAGAAGTACTCACCCCACCGCTTCAGCAGCCACAGGCCGATCCCCTCGGTCAGCAGCAGGGCCGCGAGGGCGAGCAGGGCGAGGAAGATCCAGGTGAGGGTCGTCGTCCGCGCGCCCAGCGCGGTCCGCAGCGTGTGCACCACGCCCGACTGGTCGAGGTTCCACCCGAGCTTGTGCGCCAGCGGCCTGACCAGCGGGAGGTCCTGGTCGAACGCCCGCCGTACGGCGTCGTGGTGGGCCCGGAAACGCCACACGCCGTACGCTCCGGCGAGCACTAGCACGGCCTTGGTCCAGCGGAAGACGGCGATCAGCCGTAGCACGGCGGCGTCCCGCAGCGCCCGGCCCCGCAGCACGACGGGCGCGTCGCCGGCCGGTCCGGCCGCCCGTGGCGGGCCGAGCGTGAAGTCGCCGCAGCGCAGGCAGCGCCACGCCTCGCCCAGCGCGGTCTCGGCGCGCAGGCGGCCGCGCAGGGCCTCCTCGTCCGGGGCGTAGGTGACGTGCCCGTGCCGTCCGCAGGTACGCAGGCTCCAGTCCACAGGAAAATTGCAACACATACGAATGCGGACACGCCGGGCAGTAAGGTCAAATAACTGTGCGCAATCTTGCCCGGATGACCGCAATCGCCAATGTCGTCGTTGTCGTGATCGGACTTGTCGCGCTTGTGCTGCTGCCCCGCTCCTCGGGCGAGGAGCGGGCGCAGGCGCCGGCGCACCCGCGAACACCGTCGCCCAAGCCCAGCGCCGCCCCGCTTCGGGCGACCGCCGAATCGGCCAGGAAGGTCAAGGCGAACGAGGCAGGCCTGGTGCCCGTGATCATGTATCACCGCATCGTGCCCAAGCGGAGGGCGTCCATCGACCGGACCCCCGATCAGCTGCGCAAGGAACTGGAGCGCCTGGCCAAGGGCGGCTACGTGCCGATCACCGCGGCCGAACTGGTCGCCAGGAAGATCGACATCCCGGCGGGGACCCATCCCGTCGTCCTGACCTTCGACGACGGCCACCCCAGCCACTTCGCCATGGACCAGAACGGCATGCCGAAGAACGACACGGCCGTCGGCGTCATCTACGAGATCGCGGCGAAGTACCCGAACTTCCGGCCCACGGCCACCTTCTGGGTCAACCGCGACCCGTTCGGCCTGCGCGACCGCGAGCGGCAGCGGCAGGCGGTGAAGTGGCTGCTCGACCACGGGTTCGAGGTGGCCAACCACACCTACGCCCATCCCGATCTCCGCCGGCTCTCCAACAGCAAGGTCAGCGAGCAGATCGTCCGGCAGGAGCGGCTGCTGAAGAAGATCGGCGTGCCGGGCTCGACGACCATGGCGCTGCCGTACGGGTCGCGGCCGAGGAAGCTGAGCAGGGCCCACGACGGGAAGTGGGACGGCGGCGAGTACCACTTCGACGGCGTCTTCCTGGCCGGTGCGGAGCCTGTGGTTTCGCCGTACGCGAAAAGTTTCCCGCGTTTCGCGATCCCGAGGATCCAGTCCAACGGGAAACAAGGGGAGTGCCGGCGCTGGTGCACGACCTACTGGCTCGACTGGCTCGACAAACACCCACGGGAGCGTTATACGTCGGACGGTGATCCCGCCCGCGTGTCTGTGCCACGCAAACTCCGGGCAACGCTCTCGCCGGCCCGGGCGAAGTCGGTCATCACGTACTAGAGGCCCGTCTGGTTGCCTCGGATTGACCCAGCTCGCTCCGTCTCATATGCTGATCGCTGCGTTGTGGGCTCGCGCGCGTCACGGACGGAGAGGGCTCGCGCTCGGTCATCTGGTGGCTACCAGGAAACAGCATCATCCGGTGAACGAAAAACGGCCCGCCGCGCTCCTGTCACAACGACATCTGTCCGGTTCGGAGCAATTCCACACATGACGAGCAGCACTGAGGCCACCTCGAGCACCCCGCAGGTAGCGGTCAACGACATCGGTTCCGAGGAGGCCTTCCTCGCCGCGATCGACGAGACCATCAAGTACTTCAACGACGGCGACATCGTTGAAGGCACCGTTGTCAAGGTCGATCGAGACGAGGTCTTGCTCGACATTGGCTACAAGACCGAGGGCGTCATCCCGTCGCGCGAGCTCTCGATCAAGCACGATGTCGACCCGGCCGAGGTCGTCGAGGTCGGAGAGCACGTCGAGGCCCTGGTTCTCCAGAAGGAGGACAAGGAAGGCCGCCTCATCCTCTCCAAGAAGCGCGCCCAGTACGAGCGCGCCTGGGGCACGATCGAGAAGATCAAGGACGAGGACGGCATCGTCACCGGTACCGTCATCGAGGTCGTCAAGGGCGGCCTGATCCTCGACATCGGCCTGCGCGGCTTCCTCCCCGCCTCCCTGGTGGAGATGCGCCGCGTCCGCGACCTGCAGCCGTACGTCGGCCGCGAGCTCGAGGCCAAGATCATAGAGCTGGACAAGAACCGCAACAACGTGGTCCTGTCCCGCCGTGCCTGGCTGGAGCAGACCCAGTCCGAGGTTCGCCAGACGTTCCTCAACACCCTGCAGAAGGGCCAGGTCCGCAAGGGCGTCGTGTCCTCGATCGTCAACTTCGGTGCGTTCGTGGACCTCGGCGGCGTCGACGGCCTGGTGCACGTGTCCGAGCTGTCCTGGAAGCACATCGACCACCCGTCCGAGGTCGTCGAGGTGGGCCAGGAGGTCACCGTCGAGGTTCTCGACGTCGACATGGAGCGCGAGCGGGTCTCGCTGTCGCTCAAGGCGACGCAGGAGGACCCGTGGCAGCAGTTCGCCCGGACCCACCAGATCGGCCAGGTCGTGCCGGGCCGCGTCACCAAGCTGGTGCCGTTCGGTGCGTTCGTCCGGGTCGAGGAGGGCATCGAGGGCCTGGTCCACATCTCCGAGCTGGCCGAGCGCCACGTGGAGATTCCGGAGCAGGTCGTGCAGGTCGGCGACGAGATCTTCGTGAAGATCATCGACATCGACCTGGACCGCCGCCGCATCTCGCTGTCCCTCAAGCAGGCCAACGAGGGCGTCGGCGCCGAGGTCGAGTTCGACCCGACGCTGTACGGCATGTCGGCGACCTACGACGACCAGGGCAACTACATCTACCCCGAGGGCTTCGACCCGGAGACCGGCGAGTGGCTCGAGGGCTTCGACAAGCAGCGTGAGGAGTGGGAGCGGCAGTACGCTGAGGCCCAGGCCCGCTTCGAGGCGCACCGTTCGCAGATCGAGAAGGCCCGCCAGGAGGAGGCGGCGGCCAGCGAGGCCGCTCCGTCGTCCTACAGCGGCGAGACCACCTCGCAGACGAGCGGTGGTGGCGGCGCCCTGGCCTCCGACGAGGCCCTCGCCGCTCTGCGCGAGAAGCTGGCCGGCGGCCAGAGCTGACCCCGGTCTCCTGACCGGAGGTCGTGTTCCAGCCTCCACAGCATGACGAAAGGCCCCGCTCCGGCGGGGCCTTTCCGCTTTCCCGGCACCGTCGTCTCATCGGCGCGGCGGCGGGCCGGACGGCATGATGAACCCATGATCGAGGGCACGGTTCCGCCGGGGGACGAGGCGGCGTTCGAACTGCTGGTGCAGCGGCATCGCGGGGAGATCTACACCCACTGCTACCGGATGCTCGGCTCGGTCCAGGACGCCGAGGACGCGGTCCAGGAGTCGCTGCTCGCGGCGTGGCGGGGCCTGGCCGGATTCGAGGGTCCCGGCGCTGCTCGACCTGCTGTCCGAGGACGCCCGGTTCACCATGCCGCCGCTGCCCGCCTGGTTCGACGGCCGCGAGGGCGTCGGCCGGTTCCTGACCGAGCGGGTGTTCGCCACGCCGTGGCGGCTGGTGCCTGCTGGCCGCCGGGCTCGTCGACGAACTCCACCTCATGGTCGGCGCCGCCGTCCTCGGCGGGGGCACCTCGGCCTTCGGCGCCGGGCCGGTCCCGCCGCTGCGGCTCCTGGGGACCCGTCGCCGGGACGGCTCGGAGAACGTGGTCCTGCGGTACGCCGTGGGCCGCGCCGGCGAGTGAGGTCCGGAAGGCTCGCGCCTGACGGAGGCGGATGTGCCGATAGGGTGGCCCCCGTGGTGGAGATCACGCGGGCCCTGCCCGAGGACGCCGGCGAGATCCTGACCCTGCAGCGGGCCGCGTACGTGACCGAGGCGCAGCTCTACGGCGATCCGTTCATCGGGCCGCTGGTGGAGTCGCTCGACCAGATGCGTACGGTGATCGAGACGGCGGTCGTGCTGAAGGCGACGGACGGCGGCCGGGTGGTCGGCGCCGTCCGGGGCCAGGTGTCCGGCTCGACCTGCCTGGTGGGCCGCCTCGTGGTCGCGCCGGACCGGCAGGGGCAGGGAATCGGCACCGCGCTGCTGGCCGCGATGCACGAGGCCGTGCCGGAGGCGGCGGCGTTCGACCTGTTCACCGGGCACCTGTCGGAGGGGAACCTCCGGCTCTACCGCCGCCTCGGCTACCGGGAGACCCAGCGCGAGCGCGTGCAGGACCACCTGACGCTGGTCCACCTGCGCAGGATGCCCGAGACGAGCACGTCCTGAGTCGTCCTGGGTCGTCCTGCGCTCGGCCGGCGCACGGGCGGCGCACGGGCGTCACGGTGCCCCGGCGAGCCGATACCCCACGCCGGGTTGCGTGGTGATGACCGGTGGTTCGCCGAGCTTGCGGCGCAGCCGGCCGATCGTCACCGTCACCGTATTGGTGAACGGGTCCGCGTTCTCGTCCCAGACCTGCTCCAGCAGCGCCTCCGCGCTCAGGAAGCCGGGGCTCGCCCGCATCAGCGCCCGCAGCAGGGCGAACTCCTTCACCGACAGGTCGAGCTGCCGGCCGTCGCGCACGACGGTCCGGCGTACCGGGTCCAGCTCGATCCCGGCCGCGCGCAGAGTCCGCGGGCGCGCGTGCGGCTTGCGCCGGGCCAGCGCCTGGACACGCAGGATCAGCTCCGGGAAGTGGAACGGCTTGGTGAGGTAGTCGTCGGCTCCGAGCGTCAGGCCGGTGACGCGGTCACCGGGCGTCCCGGCGGCCGTCAGCATCAGCACCATCGGGCGGTCCGGCCGCTCGGTGATCATCTGGCACAGCGTGTCGCCGTGCAGGCCGGGCAGATCGCGGTCCAGGACCACCACGTCGTACGCCGTGAGGTCGAGCTTGGCGGCGGCGGACAGCCCATCGTGACTGATGTCGACGGCCATCCCCTGATCGCGCAGGCCCTCGGCGACCACCTCGGCGAGCGGACGCGCGTCTTCGACGACCAGGACCCTCACGCCGGCACCTCGGCGGGGACCTCGGCCGGGACCGGGACGGACGGCAGCGCGACCGAGACACGCAGGCCTCCCCGCG
>NZ_JBFAOO010000196.1:0-13472 GCF_040675265.1 Microbispora sp. NPDC049633 | reverse complement strand
GCCCTCCACGGCCCCCGCCCGGGCGGGGGCGGCGGCCAGGTGATCACAGGAGGGCACGCGGGCGGCAGGCAGGGCCGGTCCGGCCAGGGCCACTACAACCAGAGCCTGAACGGCGTCATCGGCCCCACCTTCGTCAGGGGACAGGCTCAGCAGGCCATCACCGACGAGGGCGGCTTCGAGGTGCAGTCGGCCTTCTGCGGTTCACAGCCGGACAGCTGCCTGCTCGGCCAGAACATGCCGGTCCGCATGCGGAAGTGACACCCCGCCGCCCGGCCGCCCCGTCAGCGGTGGCCGGCGGTGGTCAGCGGCGCCGGACCAATCGGTGGCCGGAGCCCTCGTGCCACATTTCGATCACCAGGTGCTCCCCCGCCTCGTCGACGCGCGTGAAGACCACCTCGGTCACGTCGACGCGGAACAGGTGAGACTCCTCCCCGGGCGGCACGCCGAACGCCTCACGCGCGACCGGATCGGTGATCTCGACGGCGCGGCCGGCCAGCTTGGCGTCGCCGCTCCAGGCGCCCGGGTTCGCCTCGTCCGGATCGTCGGACGGGCTGTGGATCGCCACCCGGGGGTCGCGCCGCAGGTCGAGTGCCTTCATCGCGCCCGGCATGGACCCCAGCCAGACCTCGCCGTCCCGGAAATCCACCTCGGTCCCGCTGATGCGCGGCGAGCCGTCCGCCCGCAGTGTCGCCATCGTCTTGTGCCTGCCCTTCCCCATGCTCGCCAGCACACGGGCGGCCAGCTCGGGGATCTCCTTCTCTACCTCTCGCCAGGAAGCCATACCGCGATCCTGCCGAGCCCCACCGACATTCCGCAGCCCCCCGCGATCTGCCCTGTGAAAGTTGCACGCCCCGCCTAACTCCCGCGCAGCTCACGGCCGTCCCCGAGGGTGCCCGCTTGACCGTTTAAGGCGTCCTGATCACGATCACACGGCAAGATCCTCCAGAAAAGGGACGTAATGAGCACCCTGCGCCTCGCCAGGCCGGCCATCGCACTCCTCACGGGCGCAGCGGTGGCCGCCCAGCTTCTCACCGGCGTACCCGCCGCCTCCGCCGACACCCCCGCCGACGCCTCCCCCGTCAACGTCACCGTGAACACCCGTGCGGGCCTGGCCGCCGCGTCCGACACGGCCGTGGGCGCCAACCACGCGATCTGGGACAGCAACCTCGGCACGAACGAGACGGCCGACCTCCTCAAGGCCGCCGGGGTGAAGATGCTTCGCTACCCGGGCGGGTCGTACGCCGACATCTACCACTGGAAGACCCACATCGCCCCCGGCGGCTACGTCGCCCCCGGCACCGACTTCGACACCTTCATGAGCGGAGCCAAGCGCACCGGCGCGCAGCCGATCATCATCGCCAACTACGGCACCGGCAGCGCCCAGGAGGCCGCCGACTGGGTCGAGTACGCCAACGTCACCAAGAAGTACGGCGTCAAATACTGGGAGATCGGCAACGAGAACTACGGCAACGGTCACTACGGCGCCGACTGGGAGGCCGACGACCACGCCGACAAGAGCCCGTCGGAGTACGCCAGGAACGTCGTGGCGTACTCCGACGCGATGAAGGCCGTCGATCCGACCATCAAGATCGGCGCCGTGCTCACCACTCCCGCCAACTGGCCCGACGGCATCGTCGCCGCGGGCGACCAGGGCACCTGGAACGACACCGTCCTGTCGATCGCCGCCTCGAAGATCGACTTCGTCATCCTGCACTGGTATCCCCCGCACAACGACGTGGCCGACGTCCTCACCAAGACCGCCCACATCCCCGACATGATCCACCTGGTCAAGCGGCAGATCGCCAAGCACGCGGGCGCCCGCGCCGGTGACATCGGCATCGCCGTGACCGAGATCAACAGCGGGATCGCGTACAACACCCAGCCCGGCGCGCTGTTCGCCGCCGACGCCTACGCCGGCCTCATGGAGCAGGGCGTCTTCACCGTCGACTGGTGGAACGTCCACAACGGGATCGGCACCATCAGCACCGTCGCCGGCCACACCGACTACGGCGACTTCGGCATGCTGTCCAGCGCCGGCTGCACGGGCGACGTCTGCGAACCCCCCTTCAACACGCCCTTCGCGCCCTACCACGCGATCTCCATGGTCAGCGCGTTCGCGCGGCCCGGCGACCGGTTCGTCCGCGCGGCCACCGACGAGCCGCTGGTCGCCGCCCACGCCGTCCGCCGCCCCAACGGCGACCTCGCCGTCCTGCTGATCAACCGCGACCCCGACAACGAGCGCCAGGCGAAGATCGACTACGCCGGGTTCACCCCAGCCGACGAGGCGCCTGCGGTGTTCAGCCTCACCAACGGCGCGACGTCCGTCAGCACCGGCCACGGCGGCACCGCGACCACCCAGACCCTCCCGCCGTACTCGCTGACCACGCTGGTGCTCCACCCCGCCACCGCCACCACCGGCGCCCCCGCCGCCCCCGGACAGCCCACCGCGAGCGACGTCACCGACAAGACCGCCACCATCTCCTGGCCCGTCGCCGCGCCCGGCGCGAGCCCCGTCGCCAAGTACGAGATCCACCGCCAGAAGGGCGCCGTCACCGAACAACTCGGCGAGACCCCCGGCACCTCCTTCACGGTCCGCAACCTCGTGCCCGGCACCCGCTACACCGTCAACGTGATCGCCCGCGACACCGCAGGCCGCGTCTCCTGGGCCTCGCCGCCGCTCACCTTCACCACCGGCACACCCGCCAAGAGCTCCTGCTCCGTACGCCTGAGGGACACCAACGACTGGGGCAACGGATACATCGGCAGCGTCGACATCACCAACACCGGCACCGCCGCCGTCGACGGCTGGACGCTCCACTTCACCTGGCCCACCGCATGGCAGACCGTCAGCAGCGGATGGAGCGGCAACTGGACGCAGAACGGGACCTCCGTGACCGTCACCAGCACCCCGGACAACGGCAAGCTCGCCCCCGGCGCGAGCACCTCCATCGGCTTCGTCGGCGCCTACACCGGCCCCAACGTGCTGCCGGCCGCCTTCACCCTCAACGGCGCCCTCTGCACCGCCCAGTGATCCTCGGTCCGACAGCGGTCTTCGGCTTGACCTGGAGCGCGCTCCAACTCCCAGACTGGTCCCCATGGACGAGGGGATGACCATCGCGCATGTGGCGCAGCGTACGGGCCTCACCGCCCATACGCTGCGCCACTACGAACGCGCCGGGCTCCTGCTCCACCGCCGAAGAATCACGGGAGAACAATGAAGCAGCACACGCTCGGCCAGGGCCTTCGCACCTCGGCGCTCGGTCTGGGCTGCATGGGGATGAGCGACTTCTACGGCCCGGGCGACGAATCGGAGTCGATCCGGACCCTCCACCGCGCGCTCGACCTGGGGATCACCCTCCTCGACACCTCCGACGCGTACGGGCCGTTCACCAACGAGAGACTCGTCGGCAAGGCCGTCGCAGACCGGCGCGACCAGGTCGTGCTGGCCACCAAGTTCGGCATCGAGCGGCTGCCCGACGGCACCCGCGTGGGCGTCAACGGCCGGCCCGACTACGTGCGCCGTTCCTGCGACGCCTCGCTCGAACGCTTGGGCGTCGACCACATCGACCTGTACTACCAGCACCGCGTCGACCCCGGCGTTCCCGTCGAGGAGACCTGGGGAGCGATGAAGGAACTGGTCGAGGCGGGCAAGGTGCGCCATCTCGGCATCTCCGAGGCCGCGCCCGCCACCGTGCGCCGGGCGCACGCCGTCCACCCGATCACCGCCGGGCAGTACGAGTACTCCCTGTTCACCCGCGACATCGAAAACGAGCTGCTGCCCACGCTCCGGGAGCTCGGCATCGGCCTGGTCGCCTACAGCCCTCTCGGCCGCGGCCTGCTGACCGGGGCGTTCACGAGCACCGGGGAACTGTCCGCCGACGACTTCCGGCACCACAACCCCCGCTGGCAGGGCGGCAACTTCGCCGCCAACCAGGCCCTGGTGGCCAAGGTCGGCGAGATCGCGGCCGCGCTCGGCACGACCCCGGCGCAGGTGGCGCTCGCCTGGGTGCTGACCCGGGGCGGAGACGACGTCGTTCCGATCCCCGGAACCAAACGGGTCGCGCGACTCGAGGAGAACGCCGCGGCCCTGGAGATCGAGTTCGAGGCCGGTCACCTGGACGCGCTCGACTCCCTCGCCGCTCAGGTCGCCGGCGACCGGTACAACCCGGCCGGGATGAGCACCGTCGACCACTGACCGGACGCCCCGAAGGCGCGCCCCGGCCCTTCGTGGCGAGTGTTCTTAGAGTTGATCACGGTTTTTGGCCGAACCGGACGCCTTTATAATGTAGATCAGGAAAGGAAGTCACGCAGCAGGCTCGTGATCTCCGCCGGGCGTTCCATACTCGGCAGGTGACCGGCCCACTCGAGGTCGAGCAGCGTCGCGTCCGGCATCGCCTCCGCGATGTGCCGTCCGCTCCCCCGGAAGTAGGGCAGGTCGTGACCGCCGATCACCACCAGCGCCGGCGCGGTTACCGCCGGCAGGTCGATCGGATCCCTCCCCCGCTCGGGCTCGGGATCGGCGGCCAGCTGCACCTCGAACGCGTGACGTTGCATGGCCGCCAGCCGCGTCCTGACCGGCTCGTCCGCCTCCGGGCCGAGCCACGTGCGGACGTTGAGGTCCACCGCTCCCCCGACGTCGCCCGCCTCGATCAGCCGGTCCTCCTCCGACCCGAACGCCTCGATGTCGGGGGTCGGCGGCAGGCCGCAGCCCGCGTTCAGGAGCACCAGCCGCGCGACCAGATCGGGATGCCCCGTCGCGAGCTCCAGCGCCACCCGGCCGCCGTACGACGATCCGACGAGCGCGACCCGGCGCAGCCCGAGCGCCGCGAGCAGGTCCGCGACGTCACCCGCGTCCGAGTACGGCCCCTCCGCGGCGTACGGCGTGCGCCCGTGGCCCCGGAAGTCCGGCCGGATCACGTGGAACCTGTCCCCCAGTGGCTGCCACTGGGGATCCCACATGCCCGAGTCGGCGACGCTGGAGTGCAGCAGGACGACGGGGTCACCGGAGCCCCGTTCCTCATGCCAGATCGTCATCGGGCCTCCACCGCCACCCGGAGGCCGAGCGCCACCAGCACCACCCCGGACACCTGTTCGAGCCGGCGGCGCACCGCGGGCCTGCCCAGCACGGCACCGGCCCGGCCGACCAGCCAGATCACCCCGACGTACCAGATCACGTCCACGACCACCCAGACCACCGCGAGCAGCGTCAGCGTCAGCGGCACATGTGCGCCCTGCGGCACGAACTGCGGCAGGAACGACATCGCGAACACGGCGGCCTTGGGGTTGGCGCCGCAGGTGGCGAGCCCCAGCCCGTACGAGCGGCGCCACCCGGCGGCCGCCCGCGTCTCGTCCCCGTCGTACGCCGCGGGCGCGTCGAGTGCCACCGGCGCGCGCCTGGCCTTCCACAGCGACTGCACGCCCATCAGGACCAGCAGCGCCGCGCCCACCGCCTTCATCGCGCCGTACGCGACCTCGGAGGCCACGACGAGCGCGGACAGCCCGAACACTGCGGCCATGGACCACAGGAAGATGCCGGTCTCGTTGCCGAGCAGCGCGGCCACCCCGGAGGACCGCCCGGCTCTGAGCGTCTGCCGCAGGATCACCGCGGTGCTCACACCGGGGATCATCGCGAGCAGGAAGCAGGAGCCGGCGAATGCGAGCCAGATCACCCGGCCATCGTCCCGGCGCCGGCTGCGGCGCCGCAACTCGATTGCCGCCCGGCGCCGACTCCGGCGTCAGGCGCTGGTGAGGACGACGAGCCGCTGGGTCGCGCGCGTCATCGCGACGTAGCGGTCGACCGCGCCTTCGACGCCCTCGCCGAACCTCTCCGGGTCGACGAGGACGACCAGGTCGAACTCGAGTCCCTTCGCCAGTTCCGGGGTGAGCGAACGGACGCGGGGCCTCTCCCGGAAGGCCGGGTCGCCGATGACGCAGGCGACTCCGTCGGCGTGCTCGGCGAGCCAGGCGTCGAGGATCGAACCCAGGTCCGAGGCCGATCCGTGGACGACGGGGACGCCGCTGTCGCGGATGGAGGCCGGCACGTTGGCGTCCGGGAGCACGGCCCGGATGACCGGCTCGGCCTCCGCCATGACCTCCTTCGGCGTCCGGTAGTTGATGCTCAGGGTGGCCAGGGTGATCCGGTCGAGCCCGATCCGTTCGAGCCGTTCGCGCCACGACTCGGTGAACCCGTGCCTGGCCTGGGCGCGGTCCCCGACGATGGTGAAGCTCCGGGACGGGCAGCGCAGCAGCAGCATCTGCCACTCCGCGTCGGTGAGTTCCTGGGCCTCGTCCACGACGACGTGCGCGAACGGGCCGGCCAGCCGGTCCGGATCGGGTGCGGACAGCGCGGTCTCGTCGACCAGGGCGTCCTGCAGGTCCTGTCCGCGCAGCATCGACATCACGAGCATCTCGGAGTCGTCGGCCTCGATCAGATCCTCGGCGACCCGCGCCATCTGCTCACGCTGGGCGGCGACGGCGGCGTCATGGCGGCGCTTGCGCCGGAACGCCTCCGGATCGCCGAGCCGCTGCCGTGCCGCGTCCAGGAGCGGCAGGTCGGACACGGTCCACGCCTGGGCGTCCGTACGCTGCAGCTTCCGGACCTCCTCGGGCCCGAGCCAGGGCGCGCACAGCCGCAGGTAGGCCGGCACCGACCACAGGTCTGCGACGAGGTCGGCCGCTTCGATCAGCGGCCACGCGCGGTTGACGGTCGTGAGCAGCTCCCTGTTGCGCAGCAGCGACCTGCGGACCAGCTCGGCCGGCGCTTCCTCGTCGTGCTTGTCCACCAGGATCGTGACGAGCTCCTCCCAGATCCGGTCACGCGCCTCGTTGTGCGGGGTGCCGGGTTCCGGCGCGTCGAACGCCTCGGCCCAGTCCTCCGGGCTCAGCCAGACGTCGGACCAGGGGGTCGTGACCGTCATCCCCTCGGTGGGCGGGTTCTCGTAGAACCTGACGGCCGGCTCGATCGCCTTCACCAGATCCACGGACGACTTCAGGCGGGCCACGTCCGGATCGGTCTCGATCGCCGCCGTGGCGCCCTCGGCGACGAGGTCCCGCAGGGTGCAGGTCTGCACGCCCTCCTCGCCGAGGCTGGGCAGGACGTCGGCGACGTAGGCCAGGTAGGGCTGGTGCGGACCCACGAACAGCACCCCGCCCCTGCGGTGACCGAGACGAGGATCGGAGTAGAGGAGGTAGGCGGAGCGGTGCAGGGCGACCACGGTCTTCCCCGTGCCCGGACCTCCGTCGACGACGAGAGCGCCCCGGGACCCCGCGCGGATGACGGCGTCCTGGTCGGCCTGGATGGTGCCGAGCACGTCCCGCATCCGTCCCGACCTGCTGCCGCCCAGGCTGGCGATGAAGGCGGACTGGTCGTCCAGCGCCGCGTGCCCCTCCAGCCCGTCCGGGGTGAACACCTCGTCCCAGTAGTCGCTGACCCGGCCGCGGGCCCAGCGATACCTGCGGCGGCTGGCCAGACCCATCGGGTTGGCGTGGGTCGCTCCGAAGAACGGCTCGGCCGCCGGGGAGCGCCAGTCGAGCAGCAGGCGGCGACCCTCGCCGTCCGTGAGGCCGAGCCGTCCGACGTACACGGGCTCGGAGCCGTCCGCGCCGACCATGCGTCCCAGGCACAGGTCCAGGCCGAAGCGGCGCAGCAGGCGCAGGCGGGCGGTCAGCCGGTGGATCTCCAGGTCCCGGTCCAGCGCCTGCCTGCCCAGGCCGCCGGGCGCCCTGCGTTCGGCGTCGAGGCGGGCGGACAGCTCGGCGATCGACTGTTCGAGGGTCTCCGCGACGGCGGCGAGGTGCCGCTCGTCGGCGGCGATCAGCGCCGGGTCCGCCTTGTGGGACAGGCGTTCGGGAAGGTCGAAGGCACTGGTGGTCAAAGGGTTCACGTCATCAGCTCCGATCTGAGGTCGCTCCGCGACCATCACGCGCGGCAGTGTGGCGGGACCGGCGTGACGAGCGGCTCCGTCTGGCTGCCTCTCGTCGGCCGTCGCCGGCCGGCCGCCGCACGAAGCCCTCGCCCGGAGGCGCGCACACCCGCACCTCCGCACCGGGTTCTCGCAACCGCGCGGCGAACGCCGCCGGCGGTTCGACGTCCCCTCGCGACCCGTGGGTCGACGACAACACGCGCATCTCGCGCTCCCCCGTTTTCGCAGGCTCCGGCCTCAGGCCGACGATTCTGCGGTACGACCCGGGTCTTGCCGCAAGACCCCCTGTGCGCTATACGTTGAGAGTGGAGGGGACCTGTCGGGTCCCTTTTTTTGTGCGGTGACCGCCTCGCGCGCGCTTCTCAGGACCCCGGACCGGCGCGGACCCGCTCAGGTGCCGCTCGCCGGCGGGGACTCGGCGAAGGCGCCGGCCGCCGCGGCGAGCGCGGCGGTTCTCGCCGCGTCGTCGGGCAGGTGCGGATCGGGTGGTGTACGGAGGAGCACCAGCTGGTGGTACAGCGGCGCGGTGGAGGCGATGAGCAGCCGCCGCGCGTCGGTGTGCGGCGGGAGTTCTCCGCGCCGGACGGCCCGGCTGACGACGATCTCGCAGCGGACGTAGCGGTCCTCCCAGAGCCGTCGCTGGGCGTGTGCGGCCTTCTCGGAGCGGAACGAGGCGGCGATCAGGGCTGCCATGATCGGCGGCTGTGCGGTCAAGGCGTCCTGGATCTCATGGTTCAGCGCCGCGAGGTCCCCTGTCAGGGAGCCGGTGTCCGGGGGCTGCCAGGCGTCGTCGCCCGCCGCGTCCAGGACGTCGGCGAGCAGACCGCCGACGTCGTCCCAGCGCCGGTACACCGTCGCACGGTGCACGCCTGCCCGGGCGGCGACGGCCTCCATGGTGAGCCCGTCGTAACCGTGTTCGCCGAGTTCCGCGAGGACCGCGTCGAGCACTTGCGCACGGGTACGAGCGGTGCGGCCCCCGGGCCGGCGGCGGGGCGGCGGCACCGAGCCGGTCTCCTCAGGTGGTGATGGTGCGGGAGTCAATGTGATCAGTCCCGGTTTGCTCGGTTGATCGCTGGCGTGGCAGCATCTTAATGCATCATCTGTCGCGTTAAATCTCGCCCTGCCGCACCCGCTCGCCCGAGCGGAACGACGCGCTGAGGGCGAGGAACCCGTACCGAAGGAAGTGATCCGTGACGCCGCCCACTCCCCCCGACCCGACCGCGCTGCATCCGATGCCCGAGCAGCCGCGGGTGGTGCTGCTGAAGCCGCTGATCACCTCCCCGCTGATCGAGGTCGGCGAGTTCTCCTACTACGACGACCCTGACGATCCGACGGCGTTCGAGACCCGCAACGTGCTGTACCACTACGGGCCGGAGAAGCTGGTCATTGGGAAGTTCTGCGCGCTGGGCGAGGGGGTGCGGTTCATCATGAACGGCGCCAACCATCGCATGGACGGCCCGTCGACCTTCCCCTTCCCGATCATGGGCGGTTCCTGGTCCGAACACTTCGACCTCATCACCGGCCTGCCCGGGCGGGGTGACACCGTGGTGGGCAACGACGTGTGGCTCGGTTACCGGGCCATGGTGATGCCCGGCGTCCGCCTCGGCCACGGAGCGATCGTCGCCTCCGGTTCCGTGGTCGTCGACGACGTCCCCGACTACGGCGTCGTCGGCGGCAACCCCGCCAGGCTCATCCGCCGCCGCTACAGCGACGCGGACGTCGACCGCCTCCTCGCCCTGGCCTGGTGGGACTGGCCGCTCCGGCACATCACCGAGCACCTCCGTACGATCATGTCCGGCGGCGTCGACGACCTCGAGAAGGCCGCTCCTTCACGATGACGCCATGCGCGGCGAGGCCGGACGGCGTCACCCTCATGTCCCCGATCCTCCGGCGGCCGCACGACGCGCGGTGACCGCTTCCTCGTCGGCGACCCGACCACATCCCAGCACCGAGAATCGAGCTACCGGCATGCCCGCTTCACCTCGCCACGACACGTTCGCCGACTGGCTGCGCTCCCAGGCCGCCCCTCTAACCCACCTCGACGCCGAGGCGCCACTCGACGACCTGGAGCCGCTGCGCGGCGTCATCGGCGACGCGCGCGTCGTGGCGATCGGCGAGAACTCCCACTTCATCACCGAGTTCGCCCTCATGCGGCAGCGCATCCTGCGGTTCCTCGTCGAACGCTGCGGTTTCACCGTCCTGGCCTTCGAGTACGGCTTCAGCGAAAGCTTCCCCCTCGACGCCTGGGCCGCCTGGAGCGCTCCGCCCCCGCGACCCGCATCGTGCTGGCGGCCCACAACGCCCACATCCAGAAGACCCCCGTCTCTTTCCACGGTCACCTCACCGGGCTGCCCATGGGACAGCATCTGCACCACTCCCTGGGCGATGACTACGTCGCCCTCGCTCTGACCAGCATCGGCGGACACACCGCCGACATGCGCCCCGACGAGAACGCGCGCTTCGGTTTCGCCGTCGAGAACACCAAGCTGGAGCCGCCCGAGCAGGGCAGCGCCGAGGCCGCGTTCGCCGACGCCGGCCTCGGTCTCAGCCTCGCCGACCTGCGCCGGGCACGCCGCGACATCCCCGGTGACGCCGGCCTCGCCCCGGGTCCCGACCGCATCCGGATACAGAGCGCCTACCTGCACACTCCCGTCCTCGAAGCGTTCGACGCGATCCTCAACGTCCCGGCCTCCACCGTGGCCGACGGCCTCAGCAGCTGAGGAGTCCGTCGAGGAGGATGAGTAGGTGAACCACCACCAGGCGCCCGCCGAGGCCGACCTGATCGTCGACGGCACCGGGCTGCTGTGCGTCACCCTCCTGCTGCGCCTGCGCGCCGCCATCGACGGTCTGCGACCCGGTGCCGTCGTGCACATCATCGCCACCGACCCGGCCGCGCCCCTGGACCTGCCCGCCTGGTGCCACACCACCGGGCACGCCTACCTCGGGCCCGTCCCCGGCGCCCGGCCGGCGTACGCGGTCGAGATCGCCGCTCGCGTACGCCCCACCCATCCGAGCAAACCCTGGCACACCCGGCAGGAATGACTCCGGCTCCCGGCGCGTGCGCTCAAGCTCACGTCATCGCCCGGCGCGGGCCCCGCACCTCAGCGTGGCCCTTGCAAGCGTCAGTCCCAGCCCAGGCGTCGCTCCAGCAGCGCTTGCTGGGCCGTGTTGCGGGTCAGCTCCAGCGCCCGCTCATCGGCCCGGCGGGCCTCCTCCCGGAGGTCCAGATCGCGCAACAGTTCGGCCCGAGTGGCGTGGAAGAGCGGATAGCGCTCCAGTGTGTCGCCGAGTCCTTCCAACTCGGCCAGGGCCACCCGAGCGCCCAGCGCGTAGCGCACCGCGACCGCCCGGTGCAGCCGCGTGACGGGCGAGGGCGCCAGGTGCAGCAGCATGTCGTAGAGCACCAGGATCTGCGCCCAGTCGGTGTCGGCGAAGGTCCCGGCCTCGGCATGGCACGCCACGATCGCCGCCTGCAGCTGGTACGGCCCCGGCCGGCGATGGGCACGGGCGGTCCGCGTGAGAAGCGCCGTGGCTTCGGCGATGGCCTGCCGATCCCACCGGTCGCGCTCCTGGTCGGCCAGCAGAACCAGGTGGCCGCGCTCGTCGAAACGGGCCGCGCCGCGGGCCCGGTGCAGCCGGATCAGCGCCAGCAGTCCGGCCGCCTCGGGCTCCTTCGGCAGCAGGTTCGCCAGCAGCGCGGCCAGCCACTCGGCCTCGTCGACCAGGTCGCGCGCCTGGGCCCGCTCGGCCGTACTGGACAGGTAGCCCTCGTTGAACAGCAGGTAGACGACCGCCAAGACCTCGCTCAACCGCTGCGGCAGCTCCTCCTGCGGCGGGACGCGGTACGGGATCCCGGCCTCGCCGATCTTGCGTTTGGCCCGGGTTATCCGCTGCGCCACCGTGGCTTCGGGCACGACGAACGCAGCCGCGATCTGCGCCGCCGACAACCCGCACACCACCCGGAGGGTGAGCGCTATCCGCGCGGCGCGTGACAGGGCGGGGTGGCAGCATGTGAAGATCAGCCGCAGCCGGTCGTCGCGCGGGGCGGGGTCCGGCCAGGTCAGCCGGGCGAGCTTGGCCCGGTAGTTCGACTCGCGGCGCAGCACGTCCAGGCCACGCCGCCGGGCCACGGTGAACAGCCACGCGTCGGGACGTTCCGGCACGCCTTCGACCGGCCAGCGGCGCAGCGCGATCTCGACCGCGTCCTGCACCAGGTCCTCGGCGGCGGAGAAATCTCCCAGCAGCGGCACCAGGGACGCGGCCAGCCGGCCCGCGTGCTCGCGCACCACGCGGGCCAGCACCTCCTGACCGTCCTTCGCAGCCGAGGTTCGGTGGGCGGGCTCACCTGTCGCTGCGGTCATGACACGGGACGGATCTCCACGACGGGGCAGGCCGGCCACGAGCGGGCCAGCCTCAATGCCTCGTCCAGGTCCGCCACCTCGACCTCCGCGAACCCGCTCACGACCTCTTTGCCCTCCACGAACGGCCCGTCGGTGACCACCGGCTCGGCTTGGCCCAGCCGGACCGTGGTCGCGGTGTGCACCGGCGCCAGATGCGCATGATGAGTGATCTTGTCGGCGTTCTCGGCGAACCACCGGCCGACCGCCTCGTAGGCGGCCCGCTGCTCCGGCTCGCCCATCGCCTCCAACCGCTGGGCGAACTCCTCGGTCTCGACGAACATCAGCACGTACTTCACGTGGCCCTCCTCGATCCTTCCTGTGACCCGCACCGGCCATCGGCCACGCGAACGGGGCCCCAGCCGAAGCTCTCACCTCACCGACGATCGGCCGCACCCGCGATACGACACCGCCGCCGAAATCGCATCCCGGGTGACAGGGCTGTGGTCCGCGCCATCGCGTTCCTCCCCAGAGGACTCAGCCGTCAGGTGCCGCGCCGTACACGCGGGACAGGTCGGCGACGGCCTCGGCCATCAGCGCGCGCAGCCCGGCCGGTTCCAGCACCTCGACGAGGACGCCCATCCGCAGCAACTGCCACCGGGCGTGCGTGAGGGACTCGATCGGCAGTGTCAGCCGGGTCCAGCCGCCGGGCTCCGGCTGCCCTTCCGCCAGCGCCTTGTCGACGACGTCGCGGCCGAGGGTGTACTGCAGCAGGTCCTCGGCTCCCGGCGCGAGCCGTACCACCGCCTCGGCCGTGTACATGCGCGCGGCGAACTCCGCGGCGAAGCCGCGCCAGAACTCGGCGAGGTCGAAGTCCGGCGGCCGTTCGAAGCGCTCGGGCAGCACCTCGGCCTCGATGATCCGGCCCACGCGGTAGGTGCGCACCGTGCCGTCGCAGGCGGCGGCGAGGTACCAGGAACCGCCCTTGAGCACCAGGCCGTAGGGATGCACCAGCCGTTCCACCTCGGTCTGCCCCCACCGGCGGTAGAGCAGCCGTAGCGTCCGCTCCTCCCATACGGCCTCCGCGACCTCCGTGAGGAACGGCGCCTCGTCGGCCCCCCGGTACCAGCCCGGCACGTCGAGGTGGAATCTCTCCCGCATTCTGGCCGCATGGGATCGCGGCTCGGGCGGCAGCGCGGCCAGCAGCTTCAGC
>NZ_JBFAOO010000195.1:0-13533 GCF_040675265.1 Microbispora sp. NPDC049633 | reverse complement strand
CCCGCCGCCCCCCCCCCCCCCCCCCGCCACAGTCACGCCGGCAGCCGGATCGCCGGCCGTCCGAGGGAGGCCGGTTCGCCTCCTGCCACCGCGCCGGCGGTCGCGGTGGTCGCCCCGGGTCGAACGGCCGCACGGTCACCACGTGCTGGACTGACGGGGTGGCCCGCCGCAGGCCTGCGTGACCCGCACGTCCGACCCGCGAGAATGCAGGCATGGCTGAACAGAGCATCTGGATGCAGAAGGTCGCCGCCGACCCTGATCACTCCACCTGGTTCATCGAGCGCTTCCGTTCCATGGCTCGCGCCGGTGACGATCTCGCCGGGGAAGCCCGCCTCGTGGACGCCCTGGTGCCGCGTCGCGCCCGCATCCTCGACGCCGGATGCGGGTCCGGCCGGGTCGGTGGCGCGTTGGCCGAGGCCGGCCACGACGTCGTCGGCGTCGATGTCGACCCGGCTCTGATCGAGGCGGCCGAGCAGGACCACCCCGGGCCGCGCTGGCTGGTCGGCGACCTGGCCGAACTCGACCTTCCCGCGCGGGGCATCGGCACGCCGTTCGACGCCGTCGTCTGCGCCGGGAACGTGATGACATTCCTCGCGCCGAGCACCCGTCGTGAGGTGCTGCGACGGTTCCGTGCGCACCTCGCGCCGGACGGCCGGGCCGCGATCGGCTTCGGCGCCGGGCGCGACTACGAGTTCGGCGAGTTCTTCGCGGACGCGGCCGCCGCGGCGCTCGAACCCGACCTGCTGCTGTCCACCTGGGACCTGCGTCCGTTCAGGGACGACTCGAGCTTCCTGGTCGCCCTCCTCCGCCCTGCCTGACGCAGGCCCCGTTCACGCGCGAGGAGGCGCCGTCGGCTAAGGCGCGAGTGTCTCCAACGCGAGCAGGTCGCGCATCGACACCATGCCGATCAGGCGCCCGTCCTGGTCCACCGGGATGTGACGAATGCCGTAGTCGAGCATGCGGCGGGCCACCTCGCGCGTGTCCTCGTCCAGGGTCGCGGTCTTGATGTCCGACGACGCGCACATCCCCGCGTTCAGCGCGGCGAGGTCGGCGGATGTGGCGAGCGCCGTCACGAGGTCCCGTTCCGTGATCACTCCCGTGACCCGGTCCTCCTCGAGCACGGCGAGCGCGCCGATGTTCTTCTCCGTCATCCGGCGCGCCACCTCGGGCAGCTTCGCGCTCACCGGGCAGCCGAACACCATTGGACGGTAAACGTTGGCGATACGCATGCGGCCTCCCCTCCTCACCAGCACATCCAGCCAACCACACCGCCCCGGGACGCCCGTCAGCCGCCGGGCGGGCTATTCGCCGCGCCAGAGAACCAGCGTGACGAGCAGGGCGATCACCAGGGCGCCGCAGGCCCAGAGGAACATCGACGAGATGGTCTGGCCGATACCACCCGAGCCCTGCGTGAGCGGGATCAGCATCACGGCCAGGCCGAACGAGCCGCCGATCGTGAGCGCCGTCTGCAGCACGCCCGCGGTGACCCCGGCGTACTCCTGCGGAGCGGTGGTCAGGACGATCATGTTGAACGGGATGATCGCCACGCCCACGCCGAGCCCCATGACGACGAGGGCGGGGAGCACGCCGTCGGCGTAGGTGCTGCCGCCGTCGAGGCGGGTCAGCCAGGCCACCCCGGCCAGCACCACGAGCAGGCCGGCCACGGCACGCGTCTTGAGACCGATCCCGGCGATGTACTTGATGAGGATCTGGGTGCCGGCGAGCAGCGCCAGGCCGAAGGGCAGGATGGCCAGGCCGCTCTGCAGCGCGTTGAGGTGCAGCACACCCTGGAGGTACTGGACCAGGTAGACCAGGAAGCTCGTGAGCACGGCGGCGAGCAGCAGCAGGGCGAGGAAGGCGCCGGCCCGCTCGCGGCCGGCGAAGACGGCCAGGGGCAGCAGCGGCTCGGCGGCCCGCCGGTCCACCAGCAGGAACACCACGGCCAGCACGACCGCCGCGCCGAGGGCGGTCAGCGTCCAGCGGTCGCCCCAGCCCTTCTCCGCCGCGTGGACGAGGCCGTAAACGGCGGCGGCGAGGGCGGCGGTGCTGAGCAGCGCACTGCGCATACCGGAAACACCGCGCAGGCCGGAAACACCGCGCAGGCCGAGCGGTCGGGACCGGGCCGCTTCGTCCCGCGGGCCGAGGGCCCGGGCGGCGACCACGATGACGATCAGGCCGATGGGCACGTTCACGAGCAGGCTCCAGCGCCAGTCCCCCGCCCACGTGAGCACGCCGCCGAGCACCATGCCGGCGGAGGCTCCGAGCCCGGTGACCGTGGAGTAGAGGCCGAAGGCCCGCTGCTGCCGCTCCCCCTCGAAGACGATCGCCAGCAGCGCCAGCCCGGTGGGACCGGCGATCGCCGCGCCGGCGCCCTGCAGGACGCGACCGGCGAGCAGCACTTCCAGGTTCGGCGCGAGCCCGGCGATCAGGGAGGCCAGCACAACCAGCCCGACCCCGGAGAGGAAGACCCTGCGGTGCCCGAGCACGTCGCCGAGGCGGCCGGCGAACAGCAGGAGGCCGCCGAAGGCGAGGAAGAAACCGTTCGGCACCCACGATCCCCCGGCCACCGACAGATGGAGGTCGGATTGGAGGGCCGGGAGCGCGACGTTCACGATCGTGCCGTCGAGCTGGAGCATGAACTCCGCCCCGACGATCGCCGCGAGCACGAGGACCCAGGCGCGGCCGGCCCGCGGCACGCCGGCCGAGGCGTCACCGGAGACACGTTCGGTGGTCATGGAACCTCCACGATCCGCTGACGGTCAGAGTGAGGCAACCTCAGGTTAGTGGGCGCATTTATACTGAGGTCGTCTCAGGTTAAGTACGAGGATTCAACCTGAGGTGCCCTCAGGATGTCAAGCGGGAGGTACCGGTGGACGGCAAGCCCTACATCGCCCAGCGCCCCAAGCGGGCCGACGGCCGGCGCAACTACGACGCGATCCTGGCCGCGGCCAGGAAGGCGTTCGAGACCGCTGGTGCCGACGCCTCCCTGGAGGAGATCGCGAGCCAGGCGGGGGTGGCGATCGGCACGCTGTACCGGCACTTCCCCACGCGGGCCTCGCTCGTGGAGGCCGCGACCCGGGACGGCCTGGAGAACCTCGTCGCCCACGCCGAACGGCTGGCCGCCGGGCCGGACCCGCTCGACGCGCTGATCGCCTGGATGCGTGCGGCGGTGGTCCACTTCAGCACCTTCCGCGGCCTGGTGGGCATCCTCGCGCAGAGCATGTACGACGAGGGCACGCCCTCCCACATCATGTGCAGCGCCATGCACCGCAGCGGCGCCGACCTGCTGCGCGCCGCGCAGGCGGCCGGCAGGGTGCGGCCCGACCTGACCCCCGACGAGCTGTTCGACCTCCTCAGCGGCGCCGCCTGGGTGCGCGAGCAGGCGACCCCGGCCCGGGATGGCAGCGTCCGCTTCCTCGAACTGGTACTGCAGGGCATCACCACGCGGGACTGACCTTCCGCACTCGACGTTCTGCCGCCCGCGGGCGCCTGGTCGCGATTCAACGAGTCAGGGACATCGAAGCGCTTCGGTCAGCCATGCCGATCGCGGTGGAGCAGTCGTATCAACGTCATCGCGTGTCCAACGCGTACACGTTGCCGTCCCAGCCGCCGACGTACACCACGCCGCCGGAGACCACCGGAGGGGTGCCGACCGCACCGCCGGTGCGGTAACTCCACCGCACCGTGCCGGAGGCGGCGTCCAACGCGTACACGGAGTTGTCCCTGCTGGCGACGTACACCACGCCGCCGGAAACCACCGGAGAGCTGACCCAGCCGTCAGTCCAGTGACTCCACCGCTCCTTCCCCGTGACGGCGTCCAGCGCTTGCACCGAGTTGTCCAAGCTGCCGACGTACACCACACCATCGGACACCACCGGCGAGCTGACCCAGCCACCGATCCACTGACTCCACCGCACCGTGCCGGAGGCGGCGTCCAACGCGTACAGCGAGTTGTCCCTGCTGCCGACGTACACGACACCACCGGACACCACCGGAGGGGCCTCGACCGCACCGTTGGTGCGGTAACTCCACCGCACCTTCCCCGAGACGAGATCCAGCGCGTACACCGAGTTGTCGAAGCTGCCGGCATACAACGTGCCCCCCGACACCACCAGAGACGCGACCCAGTTGCCCGTCCGGTGACTCCACCGCACCTCGCCGGAGGCGGCGTCCAGCGCGTACACCCGGCCGTCCTCACAGCCGACGTACAGCAGACCGCCCGACACCACCGGGTGAGAGAAGACGGGCGCGTCGATCCGGCGACTCCAGCGCACCTTCCCGGTGCCGGCGTCCAGCCCGTACACCGAATAGTCCCTGACCTCGGCGGGGTTGTCCCTGCTGCCGGTGTACACCATGCCGTCGGACACCACCGGGGCGGAGAGGGCGGACTCGTCGATCCGGTGGCTCCAGCGCTCCTTCCCCGTGTCGGCGTCCAGCGCGTACTGCCGGCCGTCGAAGCTGGCGACGTACACGACGCCGCCGGACACCAGCATGGTGTCCTGAGCGGCGGGGTGGCTCCAGAGGGCCTTTCCCGTGGCGGCGTCCAGCGCGTACACCCGGTCGCCACTGGCGACGTGGACGACACCGGCGGACACCACCACGCCGGAGTGGATGCCGTCGTCTGTCGGATAACTCCAGCGGACTCTCGATGCGGGGGCCGCCGCCGGGGCGCCGGCCGGCTGCGGGTAGCGGGCCAGCAGGTTGTCCCGCAACAGCGGAGCGAGGAGTCGCACCGCAAGTCGCGAGGCGGCCGTGAGCTTGACGATGACCGGACCCACGTTGACGAGCGCCGCGCCGAGACCGCCCGCCGGCGAGCTTTCGGTGTACTGGAAGATCTGAGAGCTCTCACTGGTGGGATCGAATGTGTCCCGCTGCTTCGCGAGGGCCACCTCTTCGGCGAACAGCTTCTGCGCGTCGCGGTTCGAGGAGGCCACCCAGATGATGGAAGCCGACACCGTGACGCCCTCGTCAACGGACGGAATCCAGTCGCATGCCGCGGGCTTCGGGAGCGCCACATCCCCCAGAGCGCGGGCATGCGGACTGGCGAAGTAGCCGTCCGCGATGACTTTCAGGTCGCCGTCGGTCAGAAGAGCGCAGGCATCCGGCCAGGCTCCCGGTTCGACGCCGCCGAGCGAAGCAGGCCCGGCGGAAGCGCCGTACGCCATGCGGTAGGCGGTGACCCGGCCTCCGCCATCGTGATCACTGACCGGTGCGTAGACGAGGGCCATGTCATCGGCCGTTCCCAGAAGGACGGGCCGGGACCCGTGGGAGATGTCGAGGGGGAATGCACGGAGGTCGCCGGTGCCTGCGTCCAGAGAGATCAGGAATACGGGGATCGGCCACCCGTCGGACAGGTATACCGACCGTCCCTTGGCCACGACGGTGGACGACTGGAAATACGCGGGCCGGGTCCAGCGGACGCGGCCGGTGACCGGGTCGATTCCCCTCGCCTGCTGACGGGAGTCGGGGGTGTTCGGAACCAGAAAGGCCTCGTCGGCGGTGGTGAGGAGCCGGCCGTCCGGCGTGTAGATGGACGCGGTGCCCTCGACCTTGACGTGGACGAACCCCTCCGCGTCGACCGTCACGCGATGCGGTAGGTCCGTGAGCCGTGACTCGTCCACCGGGGACGGCAGCTCGCGCGTCCAGCGAGGCCGCAGGGTGGCGGGGTCCATTGAGGTGAGGCGAAGTCCGCCGCTGCGGCAGTAGCCGAGGAGGAGCACCGACCGCTCGGCGACTGTGGCTTCCAGATCACAGCGCCGCGGATAGGTCATTCGCGCCCTGGTCGTCCCGGTCCTGGGATCGAGGACCTGTATCTCGATAGGCTCGGACGACCGCTGGAAGACCACGATGTCCCGCCGGTTGACCAGAACATTCGGCCCGGTATAGGCACCGATGCGCTCCGTCCTCGACGGGTCGTACGCGGATATGGCGACCTTACGCCGCCACAGGACGGCGCCGGTGTCCAGGTCGTGGCCGGACAGGACGCGGTCGTCCCGGTCGGGCACCTCTCGCGACACGACGAGCGTCCCGGTGGCGATCCACATGCCGGCGATCCGAGGGAGCGTGGGATCCGGGGCGATCGTGTACCGCAGATCGCCGGTCCGCGGGTCGTGGACCGCGATCGCGCCCCGCCGGGTCGCCACCGCCAGGGCGCGATCGGACACCCGGGGGTACGCGTGCCCCACGGCGTCATCAGGGTCCAGGTCGACGGCCACCGACCAAGCGGCGCGCCAGCCGACGGGGACCTGGAGGTGCGGCGTGTCGGCCACCACTACCAGGTGCGCCAGCAGGGCCATCGCCGACAGGCCCGCAAAAGCGCGCAGAGTCCGCAGGGTCAGCACCGCTTCGCCTTGGGAAACTCGGCGCAGACCACGTCACGCGAGGCTTGCATCCAACCGCCGTTCGGGGAGGCGATGTAAAAGGAGCGGTAGTCGGCGGCGGGGCCGGTCAGCCGGAACGGGGCCCCGCCCGGCGCTCTTATCACCATCTGCTCGGCACGACCCTCCGTCACCACGGTGGCGACGAGATCGAACTCGTAATAGGCCTTCCGGCCGGTGATCGAGAGGCTCAGCGTGACCCGCTCGTCCTGCTTCAGGTCGATCTGCTTTGTCAGGAAGTACGACGTGCGCCGCTTGTCACCGGTGGTGAAGTAGGGATCGGGCCTGTCGAGATCGGCCGCGATCTCGATGGTGTCGGTCTCGCCGGCGGTGACGGCGATCAGATAGGCGCCGTCCGACACCGGTCGCCGGGTGAGGACACGCGGCTTGATGTCGGCGACGCGGAGACTGCTGCGGTTGCCCTCCAGGACCACGGTGACATCCATCTGTCCGACCAGGGCGGCATGGTGGCGTTCCAGCAACGCGCCATGCCGCAGGTCGGTGCTTCCCAGCAGGACGGCCCGATCCCTGGGATCGGTAACCGTCTCCCGCAGGGCGAGGTCCTGGCTGCTGTAGTGGACTTCCACGTGGGGAACCTTCACAGCGGGAGCGCCGCCGATCCGGTCGATCGCGTCCGATCCGTGCTCGTTGAACCAGGCGGTGAACATCACGCCCGCCGCGGCCACGATCACGGCTCCGACGATCCCGGCCACCCATGCCAGCACCGCCCTCCAGGCTCCCCGCTGGGCCGGCTGCCCCTCCGCGCCCGGCCGCGACGAGTCCGCGGTGTCCCCTGCGATGTCCGAAGGCGTCTCCGACGCCTCACGGGTGTGCGTCCGCTGCCGGGCTTCGCGGCTGTTCTCCCCGGATCCGATCGGCCGGTCACGGCGTCGACCGGTTGCGGGAACACCAGGTTCCGTGGCGGTGCGCAGCGTCTGATCACGCTTTGTGCGGCGGCTCCTGGCCACGGGGCGCCCTCACCCTGACTTGAACCCGAAGACACGTGACTGAGGATGCACCAGCATATGCCGAACCTTTGTAGAGAGAAAGCGAATGCACCTAATAACGCTGAGGACTGATAGCGGTAGTCGCGGAGACTCGAAGGCCGTGCGAGGCTCTCCACTCGCCGTCACATTTCTCGCCGATCGTCCTTTTCATTCAATTCGCACACCAATTTGCGCAAGCACCTGGAGTGGTACTGGGCACCGGGGTGAAGGGGCCGAGCCGTACGGCCGGTTCACCTACTACCGGCTCAGGGCTGACGTCATGTCCCTGAATGGAGATATTCGTGTTCCGGCGGACCGAAGCGCGCTCGCCGAAACCCGCGAGCACGTCGCGAATGGCAGAGAGGAGACTCCCGATCCCGCGCCTTCGCTACGCTGACGCCCGTGTCGTCTGGTTCCGGTTTCCCCTGCTCCTGCTGCGGCCGGAACCATGACGAGATTCCGCTGAGCTACCACCTGCCGCGCCGGCATATTGGAGCCCCGAGATGACCGGCGCGCCCGGCAGCGTGCTCCCCTCCGCGTCGGCAACGAAGCATCATCGATCTTGAGGACGGAAGGACACCGACACGATGACGCAGCCCGGCGACTACGGCCTGGTCGGGTCGCTGCACCGCGTGCTGGACGAGGTGGCGGCGGAACGAGCCGCCCAGGACGCGACGTGGGGCCTGCAGCACCACCCCGACGGCACCGGGCCCGCGTACGAGCCTGAGGCCGACCTGGCCAAACAGGCCGTGACCGACGCCGCGGCCGGAGGCCGGCTGACCTGGCGCCACATCCTGCACGAAGAGGTCCTCGAAGCCTTCGCCGAGAACGACGCCGACCGCCTGCGCAGCGAGCTGATCCAGGTCGCCGCGGTCGCGGTCAAGTGGGTCCAGGACCTCGACAGACGCGCCCAGTCACCCGGGATGCCGCAAACCGCCGCCCCGGCGCGGCCGGGCGCCGCGGAGCCGGGCCCGACGGCGTGACCATCGGCGCGAGTGAGCGGTCAGCGCGGGTTCCTCGGGCGAGCGTCGCGGGGCGGGGACGGTCAGGACGCCGATGTCCTGGTCGGCGCGGGTGAGCAGGCCCTGCCACGGCCCCTGAGGCAGATGACGTGTGGTCGTGGCGGTCCTCCGCCCGAAGGCCTGGTCATGCCGGGTAGGCGTGGGTCTCGGTGGCCTTGACCGAGGCCCAGATCCGCTGACCCGGGCTCAGGTCGAGGTCGGCCAGGGCGGCGGGAGTGATGTCGGCGAAGGCGGTGATCGGGCCGTCGAGGTGGACGCGGACGTTGTCGCCGTGCCGCTCGATACCCTCGATCGTGGCCTGCCACAGGTTGCGGGGGCTGCCGTCGGGGCGGGTGCGGTAGAGGGCCACGGCGGCGGGCGAGAAGGCCACGAACGCGGGTCCGCCGAGCTGTTCGCAGGTGTGCAGCAGGAGTTCGCCGACCTTGACCCGGGCCCCGTCGCCCCGCCCCCGGTGCAGGTTGAGCCCCACGAGGCGGGCGACGTAGTCGGTGCGCGGGCGGCGGGCGACCTCTGCGGGAGCGCCCTGCTGGACGACGCCGCCGGACTCGATGACGATCAGCCGGTCGGCCAGCACCATGGCGTCGAGCGGATCGTGGGTGACCAGCACGGTGGCGCCGTCGAAGTCGGCCAGGTGGCGGCGCAGCTGGGAGCGGATCTCCAGCCGGGTGTGCGCGTCCAGGGCCGCCAGCGGCTCGTCCAGCAGCATCAGCCGGGGCCGTACGGCCAGGGCCCGGGCGAGGGCGACGCGTTGCGCCTGTCCGCCGGACAGCTGGCGGGGTTTGGCCGCCGCCCGGTCGGCCAGGCCGACGCGCGCCAGCAGGGTCGCGGCGGCGCGGCGTGCCTCGGCCTTGGGGACGCCCTGGCAGCGCGGCCCGAAGGCGACGTTGTCGAGCGCGGACAGGTGCGGGAACAGCAGGTAGTCCTGGAAGACCATGCCGACCGGGCGCTGCTCGGCGGCCAGGTGGTGCAGCGGCCGGCCGTCCAGGGTGATGTGGCCGCCGGACATCGGGGTGAGCCCGGCCAGGGCGCGCAGGGCGGTGGTCTTGCCCGCGCCGTTCGGCCCGAGCAGCGCGACGACCTCACCCGGTGCGACGTCGAGCGTGACGTCCAGGGTGAAAGCGGGTCGGTGGACGACCAGGGTCGCCCGCAGGCCGCCTGAGGTCATGGGCTGTTCACCCACCGATCGCGCAGGCCGGCCAGGATGACCACGGACACGGCCAGCAGGACCAGGCTGAGCACGATGGCCGCGTCCGGCTCGGTCTCCAGCGCCAGATAGACGGCCAGCGGCATCGTACGGGTGGTGCCGGGGAAGTTGCCGGCGAAGGTGATGGTGGCGCCGAACTCGCCGAGCGCCCGTGCCCAGCACAGCACCGCCCCGGCCACGACGCCGGGCATGATGAGCGGCAGGGTGACCCGGCGGAAGACGGTCCAGCGGGAGGCGCCCAGCGTGGCCGCCGCCTCCTCGAACCGCCGGTCCGCGGCGCGCAGCGCCCCTTCGACGCTGATCACCAGGAACGGCATGGCCACGAACGCCTCGGCGACGATCACGCCGATGGTGGTGAAGGGCAGCGTGATCCCGAAGGCGGACTCCAGCCACTGACCGATCAGCCCGCGCCGCCCCAGCACCAGCAGCAGCGCCACACCGCCCACCACCGGCGGCAGCACCAGCGGCACGGTCACCAGAGCCCGCACCACCCGCCGGCCCGGGAACTCCACCCGGGCCAGCAGCCAGGCCAGCGGCACCCCGAACAGCACGCAGACGACCGTGGCGACGGTGGCGCACACCAGCGACAGCCGCAGCGCCTCCAGCACCTGCGGCTCGGCCAGCCGCTGGAGCAGCGTCGGCCAGGGCGCCCGGATCAGCAGCCCGGCCAGCGGCAGCACCAGGAAGGCCAGCCCCGCCACGGCCGGGAGCACCAGCATCCACGGCAACCGAGCGGACACCTCACGGCGTCCGGCTACGCCGCTGCCGGGTGCGTCTGGACGGACGGTCATGGGATCAGGGCGACTCGAAGCCGGCCTTGGTCAGCACGTCCTTGCCCTGCTGCGACAGCACGAGATCGACGAACCGCTCGGCCAGATCACCGGCGGGAGCCTTCGGCAACGCCACGATCGGATAGTCGTTGATCGCTTTGTCCGCCTCGGGAAAGTCGATGCCCCGCACCCTGCCCGCCGCGGCGATGACGTCGGTCCTGTAGACCAGGGCGGCGTCCACCTCGCCCAGCTCGACCTTGGTCAGCGTGGCCTTGACGTCCTGCTCCAGCGTGACCGGAGTGACCTTGAGCCCGGCCGCGTCCAGCGCCTTGACGGCCGCCGCCCCGCACGGCACCTGCTCCGCGCACAACGCCACCTTCACCTTGGGATCGGTCAGGTCCTTCAGCTCGCCGACCTTGGCCGGGTTGTCCTTCGGCACGGCGATCTCCAGTTTGTTGCGCACGAAGGTGGTGGGGACGCTCGCCGGCGACGCGTCGGTGACGGTCTTCATCGTGGCCGGGCTGGCCGCCGCGAACACGTCGGCCGGAGCGCCCTGCACGATCTGCTGCGCGAGTGTCGCGCTGGAACCGAAGTTGAACTTCACCGTCGTGCCCGGGTGCGCGGTCTCGAAGGTCTTGCCGAGCTCCGTGAACGTCCCGGTCAGCGACGCGGCCGCGAAGACGGTCAACTCCTTCGCCCCGGCGGCCGCCGCTGTAGGCGCCGAAGACGTTGCCGGTTCGCCCGAGCCGCAGCCGGACAGCCCGGCGATCACCAGCGCGACGGGCACGGCGACCGCCCATCGGAGTAGGCGCCCGAACACCAAGGGAGCTCCTCAGGGGGTGGCGGCCACGCGCTCGTGGCCGGGAATCTCGACGACGACGTTGGTGGACTTGATCACGGCGACCGCCACCACGCCCGCCTCCAGGCCCAGCTCGTCGGCGGCCTGCCGGCTCATGAGCGACACCACCCGGAACGGACCGGCGGCGATCTCCACCTGGGCCATCACCGCGTCCCTGATGACCTCGGTGACGATCCCGCGTAAGCGGTTACGCGCCGAGGACCGCCGGCCGTCGCCGGTCGTCTCGACCTGCGATCGGGCGAAAGCGGCCAGGTCGGCCCCGCCGATCTGCCGGTGGCCGTGCTCGTCCCGTACGGCGGCCAGCCGGCCCGCGTCCACCCACCGGCGGACGGTGTCGGAGCTGACCCCGAGCAACGCGGCCGCCTCGCTGATCCGGAACGTCGTCACACTCCAACCTTACCCTTCGCATATGCGACCCTGAATACCCATGTTTGATTGCAGAAGCGCCACTATCCACGTTGTTGTCGTAGCATTCACGAGACCGGGCAGCGCGCGAGGCGCGGTTGCGTGTCCTTGCACAAGGCCCGCATCGAGACCCCGGCCGCATCACGACTCCGCTGTGCCTCGCCGCCGCCGGCCCACGACCACGGTCCCCGCGGCTACCGCCACCACCAGGACGGCGGCGACCAGTGCGAAGGTCCACCCGCCGCCTGACGACGAGGACGCGGCCGCCGACGTACCGGCCGCCGGGGACGACGGCGCAGCCCCGGCGGGGGTCGCCGCCATGGCCGGTGACGGGCTGATAGCCGGGCTCGCGAACGTCGGCGTGGGCGAAGGCGCGGGAGCTTTCAGGGTGAAGTGAAGTTCCCCGCTGACGGGATGACCGTCGGAGGACACCACGCGGAAGGCGATCGCATAACGGCCGTTGGGCAGACCGGCGGTCAGTGGCTGGGTGACGACGGGCCCTATGGTGCTCGGCTTGCCCTTCGCGACCTTCCGCCCGCCCGGGCCTGTCACCACGACGGTGACGAACTGGCGGTCGATCTTCTCGGTGAAGACCAGTTCGATGTGGGAGGGCGCCTTCTTCACCGTCGCGCCGTCCTTGGGCGTCGACGACTTCAGCCCCGTGTGCGCGGCCGCGGGACCCGTCACTCCGGCGATCACGGTGGTCACGGCAGCGGCGACTGCGAACAAGCGGATGATGTGCGCGTATCTCACGGCTTGCCCTTCCGAGGAGGGGGGACCCCTAAGGCTATCCGTGATGATCGGCCCTTCCCCTGAGCACCGCCGTAGTGCCCCTGGGACTTCTGTTGCAGCCGCATCGAGTTCTGTTCATTCGAGGCAAAAGTCGTTAACCTCGTCGCAATCGGTCTCACCGGTCCGAACCGCATCTCCCCATCCAGGGGCCATATCTCGTGGAGAACAGAAGTGACGATGGCGCGCTCGTTGGGCCGGTTGCTTCTGCTCATCGTCGTCGGTGTGCTGACGATGACCGCTTTGGCGGCGCCTGCCTCCGCACACGGCCAGCTCGCGATGTCGACACCGGTCAAGGACAGTACGGTGCGCGAGCCGATGAAGTCTCTCGCGCTCTACTTCACCGAGGCGCCCGCCCCGAACGCGTACTTCGCGGTCACCGCCCCCAGCGGCGCCCGCGTCGACCGGCCCTGGGCGCACGGCCGGCCCGAACGCCTCGACAAGCCGGTCCAGGAGTACAACCTCGTCAACGGGACGTGGGAACCCGTCGTGTACAACACCGGGTTCCCGGCGGAGATCCCGATCGCCTACTGGCCGGAACGGGGCGAGTACGTCGTGCGCTACCTGTCGATCGCCTCCGATGGGGAGCCCGTGCGGGGAGAGCTGCGGTTCACCTACAAGGGCAGGACCTCGGGGGCGCCCAAGGGCTGGCAGGCGCCGGACAACGAGCCCGACCCCGGCCTGCTCGACTCGCACGAGCCCGGGGGCGGCACACAGACCCCGATGCCACAGGCCGGCGGCAGCCTGGCCCCGGGAACACAGGCCGGCGGCAGCCTGGCCCCGGGAACACAGGCCGGCGGGAGCCCGGCTCCGGCAACACAGACCGGCGGGAGCCCGGCGGCGATGGGCCCCGCGGCGCCCCAAGCCGGCGCCGGCCCGGCCGCGGCATCCGAAACCGGCGGCGGTCAGGGCGCCGTGCCCGAGACCGGCTCGCCCGGCACCGCCGCCCGGGCAGCGCAGCCGTCCGACTCCGGCAGCGGGCTGTCGGTGTGGCTGGTGCCCGCGATCCTCGTCGTGGGAGCGGGCGTCCTGGTGGTGGGGGGGGGCGGGCGGCCCCCCCCCCCCCCCCCCACGGAGAGCACCCCGAGGAAAACCCAGACCAACCCCACACAAAACGGGTT